>NZ_SMLD01000279.1:0-6917 GCF_004352805.1 Nonomuraea mesophila | reverse complement strand
CCCGACACCGCACCTTCGGACACCCCGCCCTCGGACACCCCGCCTCCCGACACCGCACCCTCGGACACCGTGCTCTCCGGCACCCCGCCTTCCACCACCCCGCCTTCCGACACCACACCCGACGCCTTACCGCCCCTGCGGGCACCCTTGACCGGCCGCGCGGCGGGGTCCTGACGCCGTCCGGGGCCAGTACGCTTCAGCGACGCCCGGCAGGGGCGGTGCGGCTCTTGTGGGGCAACCAAGCGTGCGCTAGCTTGGCTAGCGATGAGCGGTGACACCTGTGCCCACCGGGCCGCCAACGGCGAACTGGTCATCCAGCGCTGCACCGGCTGCGACCGCCGCAGTCACCTCCCCGAGCCCGCCTGCCCCTGGTGCGGCACCCGGGACTTCCGCTCCGAACCGGTCTCCGGCGACGGCGTGGTGCACACGTTCACGGTCGTGCACCGCTCGTTCGCCCCCGGCTACCAGGGCCGCGAGCCGTACGTCGCGGCCTGGGTGGACCTGCCGGACGGCCCGAGGGTGTTCGGGCACGTGGTGGGGTGCGCGCCGGAGGAGGTGCGCGTCGGAATGCCGGTACACGTGACGTTCATCGACGATCTACCCCATTGGAGACCCGCGTGAAGCTGGGCAACGTGCTGATTCCCGTCGCCGACCTGGACGAGGCGATCGCCTTCTACGGCCTGCCGGTGAAGTTCCGCGACGGCGACAGGTTCGCGGCGCTCGACGGGGGCGGGGTCACCGTGGCGCTGGCCGGGCCCGCCGAGCACGTCACCGCCTCGGCCGCGCCCTCGTACAAGGTGGACGACGTGACGCGGGCCGTGCGGGAGCTGACCGGTCGCGGCGCCGAGGTGGTGCGGGCCGCCGAGGACGGGCCGCACGAGAGGCGGGCCGTGCTGCGCGACCCCTCAGGGAACGTCTTCGTGCTCTATTCACCCCTCTGACCAGGCCCTCTGATATGGAGGCACCCCCCATGGCACGATCACCGTACGGCAACTACGGCCACGCGATCCTGACCGCGGGAGCGCTGCGCACGCCCGGCAGGGTGGCGCTGACGTACTGCGGCGAGCAGAGCTTCACCTACGACGAGCTCAACAGGAGCGTCAACCGCCGCGCGAACTCTCTGATCGCCGCCGGGATCACGCCGGGGCGGCGGGTCGCGGTGCTGCTCAACGAGACGTTGCGGGTGGCCGAGGTCTACCTGGCGCAGGCGAAGATCGGGGCGGTGACGGCCGCGCTGAACCCGTACTGGCCGGTGGAGACGGTACGGGACGTGGTGGCCGCCTCGGGGTGCACGGCGCTGGTCCACGACGGGACGGTCGCGGGGGTGGTCGAGCAGATCAGGGACGACCTCCCGGCGGTGACCACGTGGATCGACGTACGCGAGCCGCTGGTGGGCGCGGACGCCGAACCGCCGCTCGGCGGGTTCCACGACGATCCGCTGGCGCTGTACTACACCTCGGGGACGACGGGCCTGCCGAAGGCCGTCGTGCACACGCACGCGTCGTCGCTGGCCACGGCGCAGATCTGGCTGGACGTGCCGCGCGGGCCCGGCGCGGTGTTCGGCACGGGCGCGATCATCTGGGGCATCGGCTTCCCCGCCATCGTCGGGCCCGCCCTCTACGCGGGGATGCGGCTGGTGCTGGAGCAGGACTGGGGCCCCGCGAACTTCCTGCGCGTCGTCCCCCGCGAACGGGTCACGCACGTGTCGCAGATCCCCTCCTTCTACGCCGCGCTGCTGGGCTCTCCCGGCCATGAGGACGTCGACCTGTCGTCCATCCGCGTGATCATGCTGGGCGGCGAGCCGCTGACCGCGACGATGCTCGACCGGATCAGGGAAAGGCTGCCGCAGGCGGCGGTGTTCTCGTACTACGGCCAGACCGAGGCGCCGTACACGTGCATGGGACGGGTGGACGACGGCTCGATCCCGCTCGGGTCCTCCGGGCGCGCCCGCACGGGCAACGCGGTACGGATCACGAACCAGCGCGGCCACCGAGTGATCGACGAGGCCGGCGAGATCAACCTGGCCGGGCCGCACCGGATGGCGGGCTACGACGGTCTGCCGGAGCGCACGGCGGAGGTGCTGCGCGGCGAGTGGTACGTCGGGGGCGACCTAGGAACGCTCTCCGCCGACGGCGTGCTGCGCGTGCTCGGCCGCCGGGAGGACGCCATCGTCAAGGGCGGCGTCTGGACGCAGCCCTCCGTGATCGAGGAGGCCGCCTCCGCCCTCGACGGCGTGGCCGAGGCGGCCGCGGTCGGCGTCCCGGAGGGAGCGGCGGAGCAGCGGGTGCTGCTGGCGGTCGTGCCGCGCGCCGGGCACTCGCTGGACGCCTCCACGATCACGTTGTCGCTGGCCGACACGCTCCCCGCCCACCAGCGCCCCGACCACATCGTGGTGGCCGCGGAGCTGCCGCACGCGCAGGACGCCTCCGGCGGCCCCGGCAAGCTGCTGCGCAGGAAGATCCGCGAGCTGTACGGGTGAGCGCGTACGAGCACGAGGTCAAGGCGCTGCTGCGCGAGGCGGGAGTGCCGGTCCCGCGCGGAGTCGTGGTGGGCGACGGCGACTTCGGCGCGGCCGGCGAACTGGCCGAGCCGCTGGTGCTGAAGGCGTTCGGCCCCGGGCTGGTGCACAAGTCCGAGGCCGGGGCCGTGGTGCTGGGTCTGCGGCACGGCGAGCTCGCGGCGGCCGCCGAGGCGATGGCCGCGCGGCTGGAGGTCGCGGGGTTCCTCGTCGAGGAGCAGGCGGAGGCCGGCGTCGAGCTCATCGTGGGCCTGGTGCGCGACCCTGGGTTCGGGCCGGTGGTGCTGGCCGGGCTCGGCGGGGTGTGGGCCGAGGCGCTGGCCGACACGGCGCTGCGGCTCTGCCCGATCACGGAGGAAGACGCCCGGGGCATGCTGGCCTCGCTGCGCGGGGCCGCGCTCCTGCGCGGGTGGCGCGGTGGCCCACCCGTGGACGTGGACGCGCTGGTCGGGCTGCTCGTGACGGTCGCGGGCCCCGGCGGGTTGTGGGAGCGGCTGGAGCTGGGCGAGTTCGAGCTGAACCCGGTCATCGCGGGCCCCTCCGGGGTCGTGGCCGCCGACGCCCGCCTGCTTCCCGCCGCGACCCCTGCGCCGGCGCGGGCGGGACCGCCCGCGGACTTCCTGCCGCTCTTCGAGCCGAGGGCCGTGGCCGTCGTGGGCGCGTCCACGACCCGGCCGGGCTTCGGCAACCTGTTCCTCGGCTTCTACCGCGACGCGGGCGTCCCGCTGGTGGCGGTGCATCCCGAGGCGGACGAGGTGTCGGGCGTGCCCGCCGTGCGCTCCCCCGCGCTGGCCAAGGTGGACTACGCGCTGGTCGCCGTACCGGCCGGGCGGTGCGCCGACGTCGTACGGCAGACGCACGGCATCCCGTTCGTCCAGGTGATGAGCGGCGGCTTCGGCGAGGCCGGGCGGCACGAGCTGGAGCGGGACCTGGTCGAGGCGGCGCGGGCGGCGGGCACGCGGCTGCTGGGGCCCAACTGCATGGGCGTCTACTGCCCACGCGGCCGGCAGACGTTCGTCGGCGGCGGAATCGGCCCGGCCGGTTCCGTGGCCCTGATCTCGCAGAGCGGCGGCCTGGCAGGTGAGGTGATCAAGGTCGGGGAACGGCGCGGGCTGGCGTTCAGCCGGGTCGCCACGGTCGGCAACGCGGCCGACGTGACCCCGGCCGAGCTGCTGCGCTGGTTGTCCGGCGACCCGGAGACGCGGGCGGTCGGGCTGTACCTGGAGGATCCGCGCGGCGGCCGGGAGCTGTACGAGGCGCTGAGGGCCACGGACCTGCCCGTGGTGCTGCTCGTCGGCGGGCGCAGCGGGCAGGGGCAGCGCGCGGCGGCCTCCCACACGGGCGGCCTGGTGAGCGACCGGCGGATCTGGGAGGCGGTGGCCGAGCAGGCGGGCGTCGCGCTGGTGTCGGGCCAGGACGACCTGATCGGGGTGCTGGCGTACTTCCAGGCGCACGGCTCGCGGCCTGTCTCAGGGGACGGCGTGCTGGTGGTGGGCCCGAGCGGGGGCGCGAGCGTGCTGGCCGCCGACGCTTTCGACGCGGCGGGCGTGCGGCTCGACCCGCTGCCGGACGACGCGCACGACGAGCTGCGCGGGCTCGGGGTGAGCGCGACGGGCAACCCGCTGGAGGTGCCCGTCGGGCCGCTCGGGCGGGCCGGGCTCGTGGCCGACGTGATCGCCGCGATCACGCGGCGGCGGCCGTACCGGGACGTGGTGGCCCACGTGAACGTGCAGGCCTTCTTCACGTACGGGTACGCGGCCGAGCCCCTGCACGCCTACGCCAGGGCGGTCGCGGGGGCCCAGGACGCGCTGCCGGGCACCCGGGTCACCCTCGTCACCAGGAACGGCGACTGCGCGCCCGAGGGCGTCGAGGACGAAGTGAGGCGGATCGCGGCGGCGGCGGGGATCCCCGTCTACCGCTCCATGGAGGCGGCCGCGGCGGCCGTCGCCGGAGGAGGACGTCATGGGGTTGCTTGACGGCAAGGTCGCGCTGATCACCGGCGGAGCCCGGGGCATGGGAGCGGCGCACGTGCGGCTGTTCCTTCAGGAGGGCGCGCGGGTGGTGTTCGGCGACGTGCTGGACGACGAGGGCAAGGCGCTGGCGGAGGAGACGGGCGCGGTCTACGTACGGCATGACGTGACGAGCGCGCGGGAGTGGGAGCGGGCCGTGTCGCTGGCCACCGACCTGTACGGCAAGCTCGACGTCCTGGTCAACAACGCAGGGATCCTGAAATATCAGCGCATCCACGAGATGTCCCCCGAGGACTTCGACGAGGTGATCGGCGTCAACCTCAAGGGCTCCTGGCTGGGGATCAGGTCGGTGATCGACCCCATGAAGGCGGCCGGGCGCGGCGCCGTCGTGAACATCTCCTCGATCGAGGGCTTCATCGGCGCCGAGGGCTTGTCGGCGTACTCGGCCTCGAAGTTCGGGCTGCGCGGGATCACCAAGTCGGCGGCACGGGAGCTGGCCCGGCACAGGATCCGGGTCAACTCGGTGCACCCCGGCGCGATCGACACCCCGATGGTCACGAACCCCGACCTGGTGAACGAGGTGGACGCCGAGACGTTCGTGAAGTCCATGGTCATCAAGCGGTTCGCCAAGCCGGTCGAGGTGTCGCACGTGGTGGCGTTCCTGGCCTCCGACCGGGCCAGTTACTGCACGGGCAGCGAGTTCACGGTGGACGGCGGGCTGCTGACGGGGGCTGGATACTAAGATCTCACCCCAAGGTAGATCTTTTGGGTTTAAACCACCTGGATCGGACATTTCTGGCAGCATCCTGACCTGCGGTTCTTTCCCAAGAAGAGTCGACCCTCTCTTGAGGCGTGCTTGACCTGGGGTTACCAAACGGTAACCTCGCACATCGCAGGAGATGACAAGCCGCCGGTTTCGTCACACCAGTCACAGGGCGTTCCCTTACCCGGGTCTGCGTGGACAAAACCGGTCTTGCCCGGAAGGTTCCCCCACGCCTCCATGACGCCAGAGATGCAGAAGTTCATCGAGCTGCTCGAGCGCCAGCTCGGCTACTCGGAGAAGGCCGGCGCGTACACCAAGTTCGGCTCCTGGTACGGCAAGAACGTCGAGTTCGACGCCGACTACAGCTCCGCCCCGTGGTGCGACATGATGCTGTCCTGGGCGGCGCACAAGCTGGGCTACGAGGAGTGGATCGGCCAGTTCGCCTGGACGGTCGCCCACGCGAAATGGTTCAAGGAGCAGGGCGCGTGGGGGAAGAAGCCCAAGCCCGGCGCGATCGTCTTCTACGACTGGAGCGGATCCAACAAGATCAGCAGGATCGACCACGTGGGGGTCGTGACGCGGGTCGAGGGCAACACGATCCACACGATCGAGGGCAACATCGACGGCGGCGTCGCCAAGCGCAAGAAGCGCGACACGAGCAAGGTCGTCGGCTACGGCTACCCGGAGGAGATCAAGGAGCGCCTCGACGAGGAGGCCGCCCAGCAGGCCAAGGAGGCCAAGAAGAAGGCGGAGGAGCGGGCCGAGGAGCCGTCCAGGCCCGGCAACGACGTCGGCGTGCTCGAACTTCCCGAGGACGAGGCGCTGTCCGCCATGATCCCGCGTGCCGAACGCGACGAGCCCGCCCGCGCTCCCCACTCCGGCGGCCGCGACACCGAGCCCAGCCCGGCCCCGTCGAAGAAGGCCGAGCAGGCCACCTCAGAGGCCACCTCCCGGGCCACCGGCGGCGCCACCGGCAAGGAGCCCGCCAAGAAGGCCAAGCACGCCAAACCGTCCACGGCCGACACCACGGCCGCGACCGCCGACCCGCTCCCCACCCACGTCGACACCACGGTCACCGGCCCGATGCCCGCCGTGTCGACGCCGACGCTGGTCGGCTCGGCGCTGGTGGCCGCGCTGGCGCTGCTCGCCGTGGCCAAGACCCGCCGGCTGCGGGCGAACGCCGCCGCCGCGTCCGCCGCGTCCGCCACGGGCTCCCGCCCGGCCCGTTCCAAGGCCGGGCACCGCCGGCGCCGCTCCGCCGCCCCCACACCCCGGCGCCGGCTCGCGACCCGGCCGTTCGACCTGGCCACCGACGCCCCGGACCTCCGTACGACGGACACCGCCGCCGCGCACACCCCGCGCCACACCAGGGCGGGCGGCTCCCCCCGCCACACCGCGACGCCCGGGTTCACGCCCCACACGACGGACAGCACGCTCACCCCTGCCTTCGACCCTGCTCCCGCCGAGACGGGCCCGCTCGAGATCACGTTCGACACCGGCCCGCTCGACCGCGTCGTGGACACCGGCCCCTTCGAACGCATCGTCATCCCGGGTGCGAGCAGCAGCTTCGACGCCTTCGCCCCCCACCCGGACCACCGGCACGGACCCCTTCGCCCCGCTCGTCACCGTCACCCACCCTGTCCCTTATACACTTCTCCGACCCCAC
>NZ_SMLD01000278.1:0-7103 GCF_004352805.1 Nonomuraea mesophila | reverse complement strand
TCGCCGCCGACAGCGGGAAGGCGACCAAGGGTCCCGCCACCGGCGGGCTGGCGGCGTACCAGGTCAAGGTGGAGGGCGACGGCATCGTGGTCGCCTGACGCGGTGCCACACGCAGTGCCGGATGCGGGGCCGGTGGCGCCGAGGCCAAGCCGACCCTGAAGGGCAAGGTCCTCGCCAAGACGGCCGACGTACCCGTGGGCGGGGGCACCCTGAACGAGGACCTGAAGATCGTGGTCACGCAGCCGGAGGAGGGCGTCTACAAGGCGTTCAGCTCGCTCTGCACGCACAAGGGCTGTGTCGTCAGCACGCCCGAGAACAACGTCATCACGTGCGCCTGCCACGGGAGCGAGTTCGCCGCCGACAGCGGGAAGGCGACCAAGGGTCCCGCCACCGGCGGGCTGGCGGCGTACCAGGTCAAGGTGGAGGGCGACGGCATCGTGGTCGCCTGACGCGGTGCCACACGCAGTGCCGGATGCGGTGCCGGCTGCGGTGCGGACGAGGCGGCTGGACGAGGCGGCCGGACGAGGCGGCCGGACGAGGCGGCCGGACGAGGCGGCCGGACGCGGTGCTGACGGGTGGCCGGACGAGGTGCGTTGAACGGGTAAATGTGCGTAGTCACCGGGATTGGGCTCAGGGACGCTGAACCGGCGCGAGAGCGCTGCCGTACCTGAAGTGGAACCAATCTGGGAGGACGCACCATGACGGAAACCACACGCCGGAATGTGGTACTCGGTGCTGGAGGCGCCGGGCTCGCGGCGATTCTGACGGCGTGCGCTAGCTACGGTTCGCCGGCGACGGAGGCGGAGGTCGAGCCACCGGCGGAGGAGCCGTCGTCCGAGGCGCCGGAGAAGAAAAAGGAGGCGGCGGCCGGCGGAGGCAAGGCCCTGGCCGACACCAGCGACATCCCCGAGGGCGGCGGGAAGGTCTTCGAGAGCGAGAAGGTCGTCGTCACGCAGCCGACCGCGGGCGACTTCAAGGCGTTCAGCGCGGTGTGCACCCACGCCGGCTGCACCGTCGCCACGGTCTCGAACAACACGATCAACTGCCCGTGCCACGGCAGCAAGTTCAGCATCCAGGACGGCTCGGTGGCGGACGGGCCGGCCGGCGGGCCGCTGGAGGAAAAGAAGATCAGCGTGGACGGCGATAAGATCAGACTCGCCTAAAACTTGTCTCATGATTTTCTCACCTAGGTGCGTTTGGGTGAGGCGCATGGGAAACGACCTTCAGAGCCGCCGGGCGGTGATCGCGGGTGTCGGGGCCAGTGGCCTGGCGCTGGCCGTCACCGCGTGTGGCGGCGGCACCGACACGGCACAGGACGCCGGCACTGCCGCAGAGTCGAGCGCACCGGAGTCCAGCGCTCCGGACTCCGCCGCTCCGGAGTCCAGCGCACCGCAGGCCGATGGTGCGCTGGCCAAGACCGCTGACGTACCCGTCGGCGGCGGCACGATTCTCGCCGACCAGAAGATCGTGATCACGCAGCCCACCGAAGGTGACTTCAAGGCGTTCAGCGCACTCTGCACGCACAAGGGCTGCCCGGTCGACAAGGTCGAAGGCGGCTCGATCGTCTGCCCGTGCCACGGCAGCAAGTTCGCGATCGCCGATGGCGCGGTGACCGACGGCCCTGCCGACAAGCCGCTGGCCGCGCAGTCGATCAAGGTCGACGGCGACCAGATCACCCTGGCCTAGCAGGCGCGGCCGGCCGGCCGCGCCGTGGCACGAGGCGCGGCGGGTCGTGGCGCGGTCCTTGGCACGTGGCGCAGTCCTTGGCGCGCGGCGCGGCGCGGTCCGTGGCGTCGGGCGCGGCGCAGTCCGTGGCGCGGTCCGTGGCGCGTGGTGCGGCGCGGGGCGTGGATGGTGGCGCGGGCGTGCGGGCCGGGCAACCCTGTCGGTAGGGGCTACTAGTCTTTGAACCGTGGCGAGATCAGCGGGCAGCCCTTTGAGTTTCCGGCCCAGACCGGGCGCGATCCCCGATGCCCCGGGGGTCTACCGGTTCAGGGACGCACACGGCCGGGTGATCTATGTCGGCAAGGCCAAGAGCCTGCGCCAGCGGCTCAACTCCTACTTCGCCGACTTCTCCGCGCTGCACCCCCGCACCCAGTCGATGCTGACCACGGCGGCCGACGTCGACTGGACGGTGGTGGGCACCGAGGTCGAGGCGCTGCAGCTCGAATACTCCTGGATCAAGGAGTTCGACCCGCGCTTCAACGTCAAATACCGCGACGACAAGTCCTACCCCTACCTCGCGGTCACCATGGCCGACGACTTCCCGCGCGTGCAGGTCATGCGCGGGGCCAGACGCAAGGGCACACGTTACTTCGGCCCCTACTCCCACGCGTGGGCCATCCGCGAGACGGTCGACCTGCTGCTGCGGGTCTTCCCCGTGCGCACGTGCAGCGCGGGGGTGTTCAAGCGGGCGGGGCAGATCGGCCGGCCGTGCCTGCTCGGCTACATCGACAAGTGCTCGGCGCCGTGCGTCGGCCGGGTGACCCCCGAGGAGCACCGCGAGCTCGCCGAGGACTTCTGTGACTTCATGGCGGGCAACACCAGCCGTTTCATCAAGCGGCTCGAGAAGGAGATGCGCGAGGCGGCCGCCGAGCAGGAATACGAGCGTGCCGCACGGCTGCGCGACGACGTCCAGGCGCTCCAGCGCGCCCTGGAGAAGCAGGCGGTCGTGCTCGGCGAGGGCACCGACGCCGACGTGATCGCGCTCGCGGAAGACCCGCTCGAAGCCGCCGTTCAGGTCTTCTACGTGCGTGGCGGCCGCATCCGCGGTCAGCGCGGCTGGGTCATCGACAAGGTCGAGGAGATCACGCCGGGCGAGCTGGTGGAGCAGTTCCTGCTGCAGATGTACGCCGAGGCGAGCCCCGACGCGATGCCCCGCGAAGTGCTCGTGCCCGCTCTGCCGCCCGACCACGAGGCGGTCGCCGAACTGCTGACCGAGCAGCGGCGTGCCCGCGTCGAGGTGCGCGTGCCCCAGCGCGGCGACAAGAGGTCGCTGATGGAGACGGTCGAGCGCAACGCCAAGGAGTCGCTCGCCCAGCACAAGGTCCGCAGGGCCGGCGATCTCACCACGCGCAGCAAGGCCCTGCAGGAGATCGCCGACGCACTCGACCTCGACCAGGCGCCGCTGCGGATCGAGTGCTACGACGTCTCCCACCTCCAGGGGGAGAACGTCGTGGCGTCGATGGTGGTGTTCGAGGACGGCCTGGCGCGCAAGAGCGAATACCGCCGCTTCGCCGTCAAGACCAAGGAGGGCGACGTCGCCTCGATCCATGAGGTGATCATGCGACGCTTCCGCCGCTACCTCGAAGAACGCTCCGCCACCGGCGAACTGGCCCCCGACGCCGACGCCGAGGAGGGCCACGGCCCGATCGACCCCGAAACGGGCAGGCCACGCAAGTTCGCCTATCCGCCCAACCTGGTGGTGGTCGACGGCGCGGGGCCCCAGGCGGCCGCCGCGCAGCGGGCGCTCGACGAGCTCGGCATCGACGACGTGGCCGTGTGCGGCCTGGCCAAGCGGCTGGAGGAGGTCTGGCTGCCCGGCGACGACCAGCCGGTGATCATGCCGCGTACGAGTGAAGGCCTTTATCTGTTGCAGCGCGTGCGTGACGAGGCACATCGCTTCGCCATCACTTACCATCGTTCCAAGAGGTCCAAGACGGTGAAGGAGAGCGCGCTCGACGGCGTTCCGGGTCTCGGGCCGGCGCGCAGGCAGGCGCTTCTCAAGCACTTCGGTTCCGTGAAGAAGCTCCGCGCGGCCACGGCCGCCGAGATCTGCGAGGTTCCCGGCATCGGCCCGTCCATCGCCGAGGTGATCGTGTCGACGCTGAAGGGAGATGCGCCTTGATCTCGCCAGGATGCCATGACGTCCTCGCCGCCGGCCGCCCGCTCGCCCGCCTTCGCTATGGTGATGAGGCCGGGAGGGCCGCTGACATGGACATTCGCAAGGCCGAGCCGGCGGACGGAGTGAGAGAATGAGCACCGAGCCGGCGTTCGTCATCGTCACCGGCATGTCGGGGGCGGGGCGCAGCACGGCGGCCAAAGCCCTTGAGGACCTCGGCTGGTTCGTCATCGACAACCTGCCGCCCGGGCTGCTGTTCGCGATGGCCGAGGAGGCGGGCAAGGTCAAGCTGGCCGCCGACAAGGTCGCGGCCGTCGTCGACGTGCGCAGCCTGGCCTTCACCACCGACCTCAACGCCGCCATCGAGGAGCTCGAAGGGCGCGGCGTACGCGTGCGGGTGGTGTTCCTGGAGGCCAGCGACGAAGAGCTGGTGCGCCGCTTCGAGAACGTCCGCAGGCCGCATCCGCTGCAGGGCGAGGGGCGCCTGGTCGACGGCATCGCCAGGGAACGGGGCATCCTGCGCGAGGTCAGGGCCAACGCCGATCTGGTGATCGACACGTCGGCGCACAACGTGCACGAGCTGCGTCACAAGATCGTAGCCTTCTTCGGCGGGGAGGACCGGCCGGGGCTGCGGGTCAACGTCGTGTCGTTCGGGTTCAAATACGGGCTCCCGGTCGACGCCGACCTCGTGGTCGACTGCCGCTTCCTGCCCAACCCGCACTGGGTTCCCGACCTGCGGCCGATGAACGGGCTCGACACCCCGGTCCGCGACTACGTGCTCGGGCAGCCGGGGGCCAAGGAGTTCCTCGACGCCTACGAGGAGGTCCTGCAGGTGGTCGCCGCCGGCTACGCGCGCGAGGGCAAGAGCTATGCCACGCTCGCGGTGGGGTGTACGGGCGGCAAGCACCGCAGCGTGGCCATGGCCGAGCAGGTCGCCGCCCGCCTGCGTGACCGCGGGATGGAGGTCCAGGTGAGCCACCGGGATGTGGGGCGGGAGTGACCGATGAGGGCGTCCAAGCCGCCTTGCCGCATCCGGCAGCCGGCGGGACGCAGGCCGGCGGTTCCGGGCCGAAAGTGGTGGCGCTCGGAGGCGGGCACGGGCTCTACGCCTCCCTGTCGGCCTTACGGATGGTCACCGACCGGCTGACCGCCGTGGTGACCGTCGCCGACGACGGCGGATCCAGCGGCAGGCTGCGCCGCGAGCTCGGCGTGCTGCCGCCCGGCGACCTGCGGATGGCGCTGGCCGCTCTGTGCGGAGACGACGAGTGGGGCAGCACGTGGAGCGAGGTCGTGCAGCACCGCTTCCGCAGCGAGGGCGAACTGCACGGGCACGCCGTGGGCAACCTGCTGATCGTCGCGCTGTGGGAACTGCTCGGAGACTCCGTGGCCGGGCTCGAATGGGTCGGACGGCTGCTCGGAGCGCACGGCAGGGTGCTGCCGATGGCGTCGGTGCCGCTCGACATCGTGGCCGAGGTGGAGCTGGACGGCGTCATCTCGACCGTACGCGGGCAGGTGGCGTGCGCCCTGACGCCCGGCAGGGTGCAGGCGATCTCGCTGGTGCCCGAGGACCCGCCTGCGCGGCCCGAGGCGGTCGCGGCCGTGCTCGACGCCGACTGGGTGGTGTTCGGGCCCGGATCGTGGTTCACCAGCGTATTGCCGCACCTCAAAGTGCCCGCACTGGCCAGGGCGCTGCACGCGACCAGGGCCAGGCGGCTCGTCACCCTCAACCTCGCGCCCCAGCCGGGCGAGACCGACGACTTCTCCCCCCAGCAACACCTGGAGGTGCTCAGGCAGCACGCTCCGGACCTGTCGATCGACGTCGTACTCGCCGACACCGGGATCGTCGACGATCCCGGTGCGCTGGAAAAGTCCGCCGCCGCCCTCGACGCCCGGCTCGTGATGGCCGACGTGGCGGCCGCGGACGGCTCTCCCCGGCATGACCCACGACGTCTTGCCTCCGTCCTGGACGAGATTTTCCTCCAGAAGCGTTGATCCTGGTCGGCGTGGCGCCAAGGTGCGAGAGACTGACGGGAGCCGGTCTGAATGGGGGAGGACTAACGCTTATGGCGATGACAGGTGTGGTGAAAGACGAGCTGAGCCGCCTGCCGGTGCTGAAGCCGTGCTGCCGCAAGGCGGAGGTTTCGACGCTGCTGCGGTTCGCCAGTGGCCTGCACCTGGTGGGCGGGCGGATCGTGATCGAGGCCGAGCTCGACACCAACGCCACGGCCCGGCGGCTGATCAAGGACATCGGCGAGGTGTTCGGGCACAAGGCGGAAGTCCTCGTGCTCGCGCCCGCCGGGCTGCGCAAGGGTTCGCGCTACGTGGTCCGCGTCTACCGCGACGGCGAGGCGCTCGCCCGGCAGACGGGCCTCATCGACAACCACGGCCGGCCGGTTCGCGGGCTGCCCCGCCAGGTGGTGGCGGGCGCGTCCTGCGACGCCGAGGCCGCCTGGCGCGGGGCCTTCCTCGCTCACGGCTCGTTGACCGAGCCGGGCCGCTCGATGTCGCTCGAGGTCACCTGCCCGGGGCCGGAGGCCGCCCTCGCGCTGGTGGGCTCGGCCCGGCGGCTGAAGATCCATGCCAAGGCGCGCGAGGTGCGCGGCGTCGACCGCGTCGTGGTGCGCGACGGCGACGCGATCAGCGCGCTGCTCACCAGGCTCGGCGCGCACGACAGCGTGCTCGCCTGGGAGGAGCGGCGCATGCGCCGCGAGGTGCGGGCCACCGCCAATCGGCTGGCCAACTTCGACGACGCCAACCTGCGGCGTTCGGCACGGGCCGCGGTGGCGGCCGGCGCGCGGGTGCAGCGGGCGCTCGAGATCCTCGGCGACGAGGCGCCCGAGCACCTGGTGGTGGCGGGGCGGCTGCGGGTGGAGCACAAGCAGGCGTCCCTGGAGGAACTGGGGCAGATCGCCGATCCGCCGCTGACGAAGGACGCGATCGCGGGCCGCATCCGGAGGCTGCTCGCCATGGCGGACAAGCGCGCCTCCGACCTGGGCATCCCCAACACCGAGGCCAACCTCACCGTCGACATGCTGGCCCCCTGACTTTTGCCGATCTTTTACGGCACAGCCCTGTGGACCGCACGCGCCGACGTGGGTCGCCGTCTGTCCTGGCCGGTCGTGAAGGCTCACGGGCTGCTCGCCGTGACGAGCGCACTCTTGGCCGGGTTCCGTGGTCCACTGGGTTGACGGGGGGCGCCCGGCGCACCTTCCCGGCGGGGCCGGGCATGACGTGTGGCACGAGGGGTCCCATGCTCGTGGGA
>NZ_SMLD01000277.1:0-7200 GCF_004352805.1 Nonomuraea mesophila | reverse complement strand
CCTGCTGAAGAGGGACCGACGACACCTCGAACAGGAAGTCGTATTCTCCGCTGCGCTTCCACGCCGTCAGGCGCGCGGAGGACTCCACGTAGGAGACGCGACGGCCTTGCAGCGTGTAGGCGCGGGTGCGCTCTTCGAGTGCCTTGTTGTAGACGAGGCGGACGCAGCCGAACGTCCGGGCAAGCTCTTCGGCCTGCTCGGGGGTCGGGTAGAAGCGGTACTTGAAGGCCCGCTTCACCATCTGCGCCACGCCTCACATCATACCGCACGATCAGCTAGCAATCGTGTGTGTGTTCGATACGGCGGTCCGCCTGACGGCGAATCGGCTGCCCATGCCCTGCTCCGCAGGAGACGGATTTCTCCCCCGCCTTCAGGACTCCGTTGCCCAATTCCGTTGCGTGTCACGCTGTAATACCAGCCTGCAGCAGGCAGGCCGTCCGGGCGGCGTCGCCGTCGGGCAGACGGTAGGTATCGACGCGTTGCCCGTAGCGCTCTTGCCAGATGGCGGGCGCCCACGTGGCCAGCCAGCGTGGTTCGGCAGCGGCCAGCGCGTTCAACGCCGACCGCATCACCTCACCGACAAACTCGGCCCGGTTCAGCGACCGCACCGCAGCCAGCACATGCGTGGATTCCGAAGGGGACGCTGGCGATCCGGATTCGGGATGCGTTGGGCTCGTTGTTCGCAGATGAAGAGTTCGCGGGCATGTTCGGGGTGCGGGGGAGTCCGGGCCTGTCGCCGGGGCAGTTGGCGCTGGTGTCGGTCCTGCAGTACGCGGAGAAGCTGTCCGATCGGCAGGCGGCCGATGCGGTCCGCGGCCGGATCGAGTGGAAATATGCTCTCTGGGTCGGAGTTGGATGATCCGGGGTTCGATTTCTCGGTGCTCAGTGGCTTCCGTGCTCGGCTGGTGGCGCATGACCAGGAGGAACACATCCTGGAGTTGCTTCTGAAGCGCCTGGATGAGCTGGGCTTTGTGCGATGTGGCGGGCGTCAGCGGACCGATTCCCGCCGCCCGCGCCACCCGCACGGTCATCTCGGGAATCTCCGGCCACGGACGCGGCTGCATCGACACCACAGGCTCCTCTCCACCGCCCGGCGAGGGGAACCCGGGCAGAGGAAGGACATCGTGAACCAGAAAACGATCAATGCGAAGAAGGCGCGCCGAATTGGGCAACGGAGTCCTGAAAGCGGGGGTCTCCTCGGAGGTATCCGATGATGAAGATGATGCCGCACAGGGCGAAGCCGCGCAGCGCGTCGAGGGCGGTGATCCGCCTGCGCGGGCGATCCGGGACAAGGGGAAGCATGCGACCAGGATCACGAGCGGGGGACCGCGTCCGCTTCGGGCGCGTGGCCATTTTCTCGTTCCCGTGGTCGAATCCGCTTCCTCCTCAGGACCCTGCGGAGCGGCGATCATCTGACGCGGCGGACCGGACGGGACCTTCTGGCCGTCCACGGGCTCCAGGCCGGTCCAGGTTCAGCTGGTGAGGGACGCGCGGCCCTCGATGAGCGCGAGCGTGGCGGCGGCCGCGCGTTGAACCGCCAGTTCCACGCCCTGCTCGCCGGTGCCGAACATGCCCAGGTGCAGGAGTTCCGCGTGGCCGTGCGCGGTGGCTGCGACGGCCAGCCCGAGCGCCTCGGCGGCCACCGGATCGTCCGCCGACAGGGCCATGGCCCCTGCCTGGAAGGCCTCCTTCACGGGGCGGGACGCCTGCTCCAGCTCCGGTTCACCGGCCGTCGACCACATGCCGAACAGCGTCTCGAACAGCGCCCGGTGCTTCGCGGCGAACCGTACGTATCCCCTGGCCACCGCGACCAGCCGATCCTGCGGTGCGCTGCCGCCGCGTTCCGCAGTGACGGCTTCGACCAGGAGGGTCCCTGCGCGTACGCCGACCGCGAGCAGCAATTCGTCACGATCGGTGAAGTGGCGGTAGGGTGCGCTGAGCGCGACCCCCAGCTGCCTGCTCGCCTCCGCCATGGAAAAGGCCTGCACACCCCGCTCGGCGACCAGTTCCATGGCGGTTTCGATGAGCGCAGCGCGCAGGTCGCCGTGGTGGTAGCGGTCACGTTTGGTCGTCCGGGACACCTGTCGGGGCATGATCTCAGATTAACGACAGCTCATCCAGCGTGCGGATCTCGCTCTCGGTCAGCCGGAAACTCATCGTGCCCGCCGCCTCGGCCGCCTGCCCAGGTCTGGAGGCGCCGGGGATGGCCACGACCGTGTCGCCGTACCGGGTGATCAGCCAGTTGAGCGCCACCTGGGAGATCGTGGCGCCGTGCTCCTCACCGATGCGGCGCATGGCCTCGATGAGGGGAGCGGTGCGTGCGAGCCCTCGGTCGCTCAGCTGGTTACGGGAGAAGATCCTGCGCGCCGGCGGCGCGGACCTGGCCAGGCTCACGTCGCCGTGGTAACGCCCGGTGAGGACCCCGCCCTCCAGAGGCGAGTACGCGATGAGCGTGACGCCCAGTCTTCGCGCGGTCTCCAGCAGGCCGTCCTGCTCGACCTTCCGGTGCAGCAGACTGATCCGCACCTGGTTGGAGGCCAGTGTGACGCCTTCGGCGGCCAGCACGTCGTGGGCGAGCTCGAGCTGCCGGGCGGAGAAGTTGGACACGCCGACGGCACCGATCGTGCCTTCCCTGAACAGTCTCGCCATGACTTTGAGCTGGGCGGAGATGCTCGACAGGCTTCCGCTGGGCGAGTGGATCTGGTGCAGGGCGATGGGATGGCCACCCAGGTGCTTCAACCGGTCGCCGACGGTCGCGGCGATGCTGGCCGCGGTGCGCAGATGTGGTGTCCACTTCGTCGCGACGCTGACCTGCCCGGGGGCGATTCCGCACTGCCGTAACGCGGTGGAGAGGGTCTCCTCCGACCGGCCCTTGCCGTACATCTCGGCCGTGTCGAACCACGTCACCCCGTTGTCGAGGGCGGCGCGCACGACCGAGGTGGCCGTCTCCTGGTTGATGGGATTGATGATCAAGCGCGTGTAGTTGTCCGTGCCGGCGAACTGCATGCATCCCAGTCCGATGGGGCTGATATCGATGTCCGTCCTGCCGAGCCGCCGCATGTTTATGTGATTAGCATTCACATTGTGATAGGCTATCACATTGCGGCATGCGCATCCCCGTTGCTGGAACCGCAACGTCCGGCCCGCGTCGTCAGGGGCTCGGACGCGGACCCGCGGCCTGTCACCGATGAGTTCCCGGCCGCGCGACGGTCTCATCGGGTATGAGTGAACAAGCACCCAGCGCGACCACGAACCTCGACCGTTACGGAGACGCGGAACTGCCGTGGAGCCGCGCCCGAGACGCGCTCGCCGCCGTGCCGAGCCCCGACGTCACGTACTTCCTCGGTACGTGCCTCCCCGACGGAACGCCGCACGCCGCGGGTGTCGGCGCGCAGTGGCTGGACGGCGACCTCTACTTCACCAGCGGCCCGGCCGCCCGCAAGGCTCGTAACCTGGCGGCCGACCCGCGTTGCACCATCTCCGTCCGGCTTCCCGGCATCGATCTCGTCCTCAACGGCAGCGCGGTCGAAGTGAGCGATCCGCAGACGCTGGAGCAGGTCGCCGCCGGCTATCGCGCGGGCGGCTGGCCCGCGGAGGTCGACGGTGACGCGCTCACGGCGCCGTTCAGTGCGCCCAGCGCGGGGCCGCCGCCCTGGCAGGTCTACCGGTTCGGCTTCCACACGGTGGTCGGCGTCGCGACCAGGGAACCGTACGGCGCGACCCGCTGGCGTTTCGAACCCCGGCAGCCGTAGCGCGGCGGGAGCGGATGGCGCATCACAACCAGCCGCTCCTGCGCAGCAACCGGTGGACGACGAGCACGGCGACGACCATGAGGCACAGGCTCAGCGGATAGCCGAGCGACCAGTGGAGTTCCGGCATGTGGTCGAAGTTCATGCCGTAGATCCCGGCGATCATGGTGGGGACGGCGATGACGGCCGCCCATGCGGAGATCTTGCGCATGTCGGCGTTCTGCTGCATGGCGACCCTGTTCTGGTCGCGCCCCACCAGGGCCAGGTGGGCGCTCAGGGCGCTGGTGAGCAGTTCGTTGTGCTCGTCGACCTGGGAGTCCACGCGCAGCAGATGGTCCAGTACGTCACGGAAGTGGTCGCGGGTGCCCTCGCACAACGCCACCCGGCCCTTCACGATCTCCTCCAGCACCGGAATGAGCGGGTCCTGGGCCGTCCTGAACTCCAGGACCTCGCGCTTGAGTGAGTAGATGCCGGCCGTGACATCGTCGTGCTCGCCGCTGAAGACCCTGCGTTCCAGCGCGATGAGGTCGAGCTCGACCTCGTGGGAGACCTCGGCGTAGGTGTCGACGACCTGGTCGCAGATCGCGTACAGCACTCCGGCGGGGCCGGACGCCAGCAGCTCGGGATCGGATTCGACGCGCAGGCGCACCCCGCTCAGGGGGTTGGCCTGGCCGTGGCGGACACTGATGACGAAGTCGTCGCCCAGGAAGAGGTTGATCTCGCCGACCTCGATGTCGGAGCTCTCCTCGACGTACTGCAGGGGCTTGAGCACCACGAACAGGGTGTCGTCGTAGCGTTCGAGCTTGGGCCGCTGGTGGGCGTGGATCGCGTCCTCCACCGCCAGCGGGTGCAGCCGCACCTCGTGGGTGATCAGGTCGAACTCCTCCTGCGTGGGCTCGTGCAGGCCGATCCACAGAAAGCTGTCGCCTCTGGCCCGGGCGGCGCCGAAGGCTTCGCTGATGTCGCCGCTGACGGTCTCGCGCACGCCACCGCGGTAGATGGCCTTGTCGACAATCATGGTGCGATTGTCGCGTGGTCATCCGCCTTCGGGTGCGAGGCTCAGGGCGTCGAGGAGTGCGTGCTCACGCCCGGCGCTGAGGCCGGCGCGGCGTTCGCGGTCGAGGCCCTGCTCGCGTTCCCATACCAGCGTGTCGGACACCAGCTCGGCCCGGGGCCGGTGGCGCAGCCCCGCGGCCTGCGCGGCGGCGCCGCTGCGGGCCGACCAGCCCTCCCAGCCCGGCTCGACCAGCCACATCGGGAGGGACTCCGCTCCCATGTACTGAATCACGCCGTGCTCGAGCAGCCAGGCCGATCCGGCGGTGACGACCGGCCCGGTGTGGCCGCCGGCGGCGCGGCACAGCGCGATCCAGGCGTCGAACGGGACCACGGGGCCCACGGCGTTGTAGGTGCCGGTGGTGCCGCGCTCGGCGGCGTCGAGCAGCCAGGCGGCCAGGTCGCGTACGTCGATGACCTGCGTCGGAAGGTCCGGCGTGTCAGGGACCAGCATCGGCCCGTGCGGGTCGCGCGCGGCACGGGCCGCCCAGTAGCCGGAGCGCCCGCTGTGGTCGCCGGGGCCGCCGATGAGCCCGGCACGGGCGATGAGCAGGCGGTCGCCTACGACGGCCGCCGACGCCTGCTCGCAGGCGACCTTGGCCTCGCCGTAGAGCCCGCGGTCGGCCTCTTCGCGGTCGGTCGGGGCCAGGAGCGGCGCGGACTCGTCCATGCCCGGCTCGGCGTGGGAGGCGTAGGCGTTGCCGGAGGAGACATAGGCCCAGTGCCGGGCCCGGCGGCCCAGCGCGGCGAGCGCCTTGCGGACGAAGCGGGGCTGCCACGACACCTCGACGACCGCGTCCCAGTCGCGGCCGAGCAGCGGCGCGTACGCCGAAGCATCGCGCCGGTCGGCCGCCACCAGTTCCGCGCCGTCGGCCACCGCCCCGCTCTCGCCGCGCGCCAGGCACGTCACCCGGTGCCCGCGCTCGATCGCCTGCCGGGACACCTCCCGCCCCACCCACGCCGTCCCGCCCAGAATCACGATGTCCATCCCGCTACTCAAGCACCGCGAGGGCTGGGAGCCCGGGTCGGTTCACTGACGGCGGACTCGGTTCGCTTCCAGCGCATCGAGGGCGCGCCTATGGAGCGAGCGCCCCGAGGTCGCCCCCTGTGGCCGCCGCCCTGAGACCGGACGACGTCGATCCGCGTTACGTCATCCAGTACGGCGGCCAAGGTGCTGGTCGGCGAGCCGTGCGCACGGGCACAGACGGCAGCGGAGGAGGCCGCTCCCAGCTCACCACCCTCGGCGCGGTGGAGAGGGTGGTCCTAGCGACCAAAGATCGCTAGGACGCCGCACCGAGACCTTCGCAGCCCCGATCGATCCGGCCTGTGGTGAAGTACGCCACCACCTCGCCGGCGCAGGAAGAGTCCTTCATCGCTGACCCGTGCACGTCGTCGCGGACCGTGAACACCTTGCCGCCGATGGCGGAGCGCATCTGGGGCGTCCACTGGTACGGGGTGCCGTGCTCATAGAGGTGCCCGGAGAGCACCAGCGACCCTCCGGTACGGCGTTCCGGCATCTTCTGCACCGGCAGCGGCCAGCCGGCGCATTCGACGGAGAACCGCCTGGCCCGGCCCGTGACCGGGTTCTTTTCGAGATGCCGCCGATAGGCGGCCCAGGCGGCGGGGAATCCGAGCCGGCTGGAGTCCTCGTTGCAGGCGACCGCCAGCCTCATCGTCGTGTTCTGGATCTCCGGCGCGCCGGGCACCATGCGCGTGGGGGCCCTGTCGAGGAGCTTCTTCAGCGCGGGAGGCGCGGTGGAGCCGGTCGCGTCCCGCAGTTCCTTGAACGCCTGGGCGACCTGCGGCCACTCCGGCGAGTGCTGGCTTGCCAGCCTGGCGACCACCGAGCCGTCGACGGGCATGCCCAGGTCGGTGAACTTCTTCGGTTTCGCGTCGTGCTTCTCGCGGAGTTTCAGGATGGCGGCGTACACCTTCTTCTTGCTGGTGCCGAAGCCGTAGGCGTCGTGGCGGCGCGCGATCCAGGCCGCCAGGCGCAGGAAATCCCGCTCGGCCGCTGACGCGGTGTCCACCGCCGCGTCGGCCACGTTGAACCGTGGGCGCACCACGCTGTCCAGGAACATGCGATGCACCTTGCCCGGAAACGCGCCGCGATAGGCCACGCCGAGCCGGGTGCCCCACGACACGCCGAAGAAACTCCAGGTGCGCTCGCCCAGCGCGGACCGTACGCGGTCGAGGTCGCGGGCCACGTTCAGCGTGGTGAGCCGGCCTAGGAAGGCGGGGTCGGACCGCCCGCAGGCGTCGTTGGCGGCGGCCTCGCGCTCATAGTCGAGCTTGGCCGCCTCCTTGGTCGGTGGTCCCGGCTGTTTTCCGCCCGGCTCCGGAGCGGCCCCCGGCCCGCCCGGGCTCGGGGTCGGGCCGGGGCCTGGCTCGCCGGGGC
>NZ_SMLD01000276.1:0-7230 GCF_004352805.1 Nonomuraea mesophila | reverse complement strand
GGCCCAGGCGATGGGCAGGGCTGCGGCCAGGAGTGCGACGCATGCGAGCACGGCCGTGGTGGCGCCCCCCACCGCCGCGAGCGCGCCCACCACCGCGGGACCGGCGAGCCCCGCCACGTTGTAGGTCATGGCGTCGAGCGCGGTGGCCCGGCCCAGCCGCCCGGGTGCGGTCACCAGCGGCAACTGGGCGGTCCAGCCGCCGGTGAGCGCGGGACCCAGCAGGCCGGTCGCGACCGCCACCCCCACGAGCGCCGCCTCCGGCACTCGGCCGAGCCCGGACAGGACCAGCAGGAGCCCGGCCGCGTACCCCGCCAGGCAGCAGGCCAGGAGCCTGCCGGGCCGCCGCGCCCGGTCGAGCAGCACTCCGAGCAGCGGCCCGCCCACGGCGGCCGAGACGGTGAGCCCGGCCAGCAACCACGACGCTGCCACAGGAGACCCTGTGACGGCGAGCCCTGTGACGAGCAGGGCGGGCCCGGACATCTCGTCGCCGGTACGAGCGGCCACGGCTCCGCCCATGTAACGCCATAACATGGGTAAGACGTTACATGGATGCTGCCCCGTGTGGGGGCAGAGTCGCCGGGAAGGGTCACAGGTGCTGGAGGCGCTTCGCGTCCAAGGACGCCCGGCCTGTACGGACTGCGTGCCGCGCAGGCCGGGCGCATCCCGGTGATCGAATGTGTGTTTGAACGATGACGTACAATCGTCGTCATGACACCCGCGTTCCAAGCATCTCTGCTCGCCCTCGACGAGGAGCTCGCGATCGGGCCGCTCGGCGACACGGTGCGCAGGACCCACCTCGCCCACGGCGCCTGGATCGACCTCAGGCCCGGCTGGCTGGCAGGCGCGGACGAGCTCTACGAACGGCTGGCCGAGACGGTTCCGTGGCACGCGGAGCGACGGCACATGTACGACCGGGTCGTCGACGTTCCCCGGCTGCTGAAGTTCTACGACGAGCACGAGAGGCTGCCCCACCCGGTGCTCGACGAGGCCAGGCGCGCGCTCAATGCTCACTACGGCGAGGAACTGGGTGAGCCGTTCCGCACGGCGGGGCTCTGCTTCTACCGCGACGGCCGTGACAGCGTGGCCTGGCACGGCGACACGATCGGCCGGGGCGGCACCGAAGACACCATGGTGGCGATCCTCTCGGTGGGCGACCCGCGCTCGCTGATGCTGCGGCCGCGCGGCGGCGGTGCCTCGATCCGCCACGACCTCGGCCACGGCGATCTCATCGTGATGGGCGGGAGCTGCCAGCGCACCTGGGAGCACGCGATCCCGAAGACCAGCCGCCCGGCGGGGCCGCGCATCAGCATCCAGTTCCGCCCGCGCGGCGTGCGCTGACCTGCCGGAAACGCCACTGCGGCGCGGTGGCCGGCGGCCGGCGGCATTCGGACGCCGCCGGTCAACGCCGCCAGCGAGCGCCGCCGGCGAGCGTCACGCGCGGACGTCGGTGTACGGGTTGTGGTCAGCGCAGGGTCAGGCGGGCGACGCGGCCCTGTTCGCCCGCCGCCCAGCACGACAGGTCCCGCGCGCACGACACCGTGTCGTACGAGCCGTCGTCGAACGTCTTCCAGCTCCGGCCACCCGTGTACGTCACATCGCTTCCGGACGGCCCGACCGCGACGGCGGCGAAGGGCGGGAAGGGCAGCCAGGTGACCCCCGACCGGTACGCCGGCGGCGGCGTGGCGGCCGCGCGCCAGGTCGTCCCGCCGTCCCCGGTGACCGCTCCGGCGCTCGGCGACTGCTGGCCGGGACGGTAGTCGCCGCCGACGGCGATGCCCCGGTGCCGGTCGCGGAAGGCCAGCGCGAAGACGCCGCGCGCCGGGTCGCCCGCCGGGATCGGGGTGTCGGCGACGCTCCACGTACGCCCGCGATCCTCCGAATGGAACACCCGCGAGCGCTCCGCCCCGCCGGCGGCCAGCCAGGCGTCCCGGCCGCCCGCCGTCACGAGGCACTGCCCGCTCGCCGCGAACCCGGCCTCGCCCGGCAGCGCCTCCGGCATGCCGTCGGCGGGCAGCACCTGCCAGCTCCGTCCGCCGTCCTCGGTCGACAGGATGCGGAACCGGCCGTCCACGGGGTCACTCATGGCCAGCCCGTGCCGCCGGTCGAAGAAGGCCAGGCAGTCGTAGAACGCCTTCGGCTCGTCGTTCCTGAACGTCTCCGTCCACGTACGCCCGCCGTCGTCGGTGCGGTAGACGCGCGAGTCCGTGTGCTCGCCGATGGACAGCGCCACCGCGCTGCGCGCGTCGAACGCCTCGATGTCGCGGAACTCCAGCGCCGCCGCGCCGGGCGGTGAGACGTTCTGCCAGCTTCGTCCGCCGTCCACGGTCCGCAGCACGGTGCCCTCGGAGCCGGAGGCCCACACCACGTGCCGGCTGACGGGAGACAGCCCGCGCAGCCGCGCCGTGACCCCGGTCTCCTTGAGCTCCCAGCCTGGCTGGGGCGTGCCGGCCTGGGCGGGCAGCGGGGCGGCGAGCACGAGGGACGCTGACAGCACGCTCAACGCGATGCGAAGCTTCATGTCGGGCAAACTAACCCAAAGGATCACCAGCGTCCATCGTTCCCTGCCCCTCGCCGAGGAACGCGCCGATCAGCGGGTTGACCCGGTCGGGGACCTGGCGGCTGGACCAGTGCCCCACGCCTTCGAGCAGGACGAACCGGCTGCCCGGGACGAGCGCGGCGGCGGCCCTGGTGCGGGCGGCGTTCACCCCCGCGTCCTTGTCGCCCTGGACGAGCAGGGCGGGGCAGATGACCTCGCCGAGGCGCGGTCTGAGGTCGACACGCATCCGCAGCGGGCCGATGGAGGCGTTCTGCCAGTCGGACGAGCCGGCTCCCGCGACCCGCACCTCCGCCATGATCTCGTCCACGACGTCGTCGAAGTCGTCGACGGGACCGGCGAAGAGCGCACGCCTGGCGAACCGGGCGACGCTCTCACGGCTCCTGAACATGGTGCTCGGCAACGTCCTGCTCAGCAGCGGCAGCTTGGCGACGAGCCAGAGCGCCTGGTGCACGACGGGCGGGAACGACAGGATCCCGGCCGGGGCCAGCGCCGCGATCCGGTCGACGCGGGAGGGGTGTTCGATGGCGTACGCGAGGGCGAGCGCGCCGCCCTGGGACAGTCCGACCAGGGCGGCCGAGGGCAGGTCGAAGTGGTCGAGCACCTGGGTGATGGCGGCCAGCAGGCGCTCGTGGGTGGCCCGTCCGTCCCAGGGGCGGCTCCTGCCCTGCTTCGGCCAGTCGAGGGCGAGAACGCGGTGCCGGGGGCTCAGCGCCGGGATGAGATGCCGCCAGCTCAGCAGGGCGTTGTCGATGCCCGCTCCGCTCAGCAGCAGTACGGGGGAGCCCCGGTCGCCCGCGCTGTAGACGTGCAGCCGGCCCTCCGGACAGGTCAGATAGGTGCCGCGGAGCCCGGACGGCTCCGCCGCCGTCCCGCCCGTCACTTCGCGCCCTTGTCCGCGCCGGCACCGGCACCGGTGCTGGCGCTGGCGTCTGAGTCTGTGCTGGCGTCTGCGGTCGCGTCTGTGGTCGCCTCGGTGGCTGTGCGGTACGCCTCCCATCGCTCCCACAGGGCCGGCAGTTCCTGTTCGAGGAACTGGTAGAGCTGGTGGACCCCGGCGAGCCGCTCCCGCCGCTCGGGCGCGCTGCCGGCCAGCACCCGCAGGCCGACCTCGGTCAGTTCCCGGAACGCGGCCGTCTTCGCGTACCGGATGGCGACCATGCGGCTCCACCCGTCGGCGGCGATGCGGAAATACTCCTGCCGTTCGCCCCTGCGGCGGACCCCTTCGACGAGACCGCTGGGGGTGAGCAGGCGGGTGGCGCTGCTGATGGAGCTGCGGCTGACCCGGAGCACGTCCGCCAGCTCCGCCGCGCTCTGCTCAGGCGGGTCGCTGATGAGCAGCCAGCCGACGACCCGGCCGGCGATCAGCGGCAGTCCCTCGCGGGCGAAGAAGACCGCGACGTCGTCGACGAACTCGAGCTCGGCTTCAGTGGGGGAACTCATGCACCGGACATTACCGTCGTTGCAGTAATGACTGCAATGACGGTAATGACCGCAACGACGGCGGAGGTGGCCTTTGGCTCAGGCGGACACGCGGGACCCGCCCCACGACAGGAGGGCCTCGGCGGTGCTGAACCGGCGGCTGGAGACGGACTCGCCGAGCAGGACGCCGACCAGCCGACGCCCCTCCGCCTCGCCCGCGAACGCCAGGGAGTAGCCCGCCGCCCGGGTGAAGCCGGTCTTCAGTCCGATCGCGCCCGGCGTCCCGAGCAGCCTGTTGGTGTTGCGCCAGTTGTAGGCGCGGTGGTCGTCGGTGGCGGCGAGCGTGTGCCGCCGTGTACCGGCGACCTCCTTGATCAGCGGCACGTCGAGAGCCTTGGCCGCCAGCAGGGCCTGGTCCGCGGCCGTGGAGTAGCCGTCGCCGCGCGGGGTGGGCAGGCCGTCGGCGTTGACGTACTCGGTGTCGGACATGCCCAGCTCGCGGGCGGTCGCGTTCATCCTGGCGACGAATTCCTTGACCCCGGGGCCGTACGTGCGGGCCAGCGCGTGGGCGGCGTCGGCGCCGGAGGGGAGCATCAGGGCGTACATCAGTTCGCCGACCGTGAGACGGTCCCCGGGGCGCAGGTCCGCGGTGGTGCCGCCGCCGTCCTCCGCGTACGCGACGTCCTCCGCCTTGATGCGGACCACGTCCGAGGGCTTGGCGGACTTCAATACGACATATGCGGTCATGGTCTTGGTCAAGCTGGCGACCGGCATACGCTTGCCGGCGGCCTTGCTGAAAAGCACGTCGCCGGACTCGGCATCGATCAACTGGGCCGCGCGGCCGTACACTGCGGGGGCGTCGGTTTCCACGGCGGCGACGGCGGGCGCGGGCGGCGCCTGGGCGCCGGCAGGAGTGGCGACCCCGGTGACCAGGGCGGCTGCGCCTGCCAAGGCGACGAGAGGGGCTTTCCTGATACGCATGACGACAGGGTGCCGCCCTTTTTGGCGTGCTGTTGACAAAACGCACAAAATTTCATGACCGACGGCCTGAAAGCCCGATATTTCGGGGGTTTTCGTTAGGTAAATCTTTTGCCGGGAACGCCTATCGATCGTGCCAGAACGTCCCCGTGACCCGTTCACCGTGCGCCAGCTCTGCGAACAGATCCTCCCAGAGTGGCATCACCTGCTCCGGTTCGTAGGCCTGCGCGGTCTCCGCCGCCGCCCTGCCCATGCGCACCCGCAGGTCCCGGTCGGAGACGACCCGGTTCAGGGCATCGGCCAGCGCGTTCACGTCCCGCGGCGGCACCAGCACCCCGTCCGCCCCGTCGGTCAGCACGTCCCGTGGACCCGTCGGGCAGTCGAAGGCCACGACGGGCAGCGCGTGCGCCATGGCCTCGATCATCACCATGGGCAGGCCCTCGAACCGGGAGCTCAGCGCGTACACGGAGGCGTTCGCCAGTTCCAGCTCCAGCCCGTCGGCACGCCCGGCGAGCGTGACGTGCCCGCCCAGGCCGAGGCGCTCCACGAGCCCGCCGAGCTCCGCCTTCCTGGCCCCTGTGCCCAGGATGCGCAGCCGCCATTCCGGATGCTCCGACACCACTCGCGCGAAGGCCTCGATGAGCAGGTCGAAGCCCTTCTGCGGGGTCAGGCGCCCGGCCGCGACCACCACGGGGTTCACCTGCCGAGACGGCTCCCGGTCCATCCGGTGGACCGCGTTCGGGATCTGCACGATCGGCGCCCCCGGCAGCAGCCGCTCGTACTCGTGCCGGTTCGTGCGGGTCAGTACGGTGATCGCGTCGAGGCGGCCGTAGTGGCGGGCGATCTGCCCGCGAATGGTCTCGGGATAGGCCGAAAGGTTCATGTGCTCCTGCGCGACCGTGAGCACCTCCTCGGACGCGCGGCGGGCCGCGATCAGGTTGAGCGCGGGCCGCGTGGTCACGAGGACCCCGTCGCGGAGCGCCCGCACGTAGTCGATCGCCGCGCGCTCCACCCGTTCGGTGAAGTACGCGGCCGCGAACTCCCCGCGCGGCACGATCTTCCTCCGCAACCGGCGCCACGCCCTGCGCCCGAGCGAGTCCGGCAGCCGGCCGCCACGCTGGTCCACGAGCGTCACGATGGGCACGCGCGGATCGAGCCTGAACTGGGGCCGCTCGCGCCGGCGTACCAGGCTGACCACCTCGACGTCGTGACCCGCGGCGGCCATCGCGTTGGCCTGGTTGACGACCGTGCGGATGGTGCCGCCCACGCCGTAGGCGTGCAGCATGAAGTAACGGATCTTCATACGGCGTGCTCCCCGGCTGGGCAGCCGCGTACCCGCACGTCCGGGGTGGGCGGCACGCGTGCGGCGGGCGCGCGAGAGGAGGCGGGACCGGACCTGGCCGGCGTCGTGCTCGATGTTCCCTGCCGGTTCATGCCGGTGCAGAGTAACGACCGTTCCTGGCAGTTGCCTGGCAACGGCGGGGCGCGCGTCCGCGCGCATGATGATCAAGACTCGCTAGGGTGGCCGGAGCGGTGCCCGGCGAGGTCGAGAGGGATGAGCATGGACGAGGTACGCCCGGAGGACGACGTGATCCTGGGCATGATCGCCGAGCGCCTGAGCGCGGCCATGGGCAGGCCGTGGCAGGTCGAAGGGGGCATGGCCAAGGGGCCGGGCACGCTCGCCGTCGTGCTGGGGGACGACCACGCCGGCGGTCCGCGCCACCTCGACCTCGACTTCGTGCTCAACGTCGACCGCCCCGCGGACACCACGATCAGCGACTGCGTGGCCGGATACGGCGGCACCACCGAGGAGGCGCTCGACCGGGCCGTCCAGGTGTGGCTCGGCACGACCGGCAGCGCCCTGCTAGAACTGCTCGTCCAGGACGGCTCGCACGCCGGCCACTTCGGCCCCGGCGACCCCGACGGCTTCGCCGGCTGGCACGCCATCCACGGCGGCATCGTCGGCTGGGGCACCGGCGACGACCACGAGGCGGTCCAGGGGTGGGCCGTCCAGCACGTGCTCCTGCCGGACCTGGCCCCCGCGCTGAAAGGCACGTTCGAACGCGAGCGCCTGATCGGCGTCAAGGCGTTCTTCGGCGGGGGAGAGGGCACCGAGACGGCCGAGATCCGCGTCAACGGCGCCTACCACGAGGCGGCCTCGCGGGCCCTGGCCGAGCTGGACTGGCCGCGCCCCGAGCGGGGCCTGTCGTACGCCCGCACGTTCGTCCTGCTGGTGCACGACGAAACCGCCTGACCCCCGCCCGCCGCCCGTCTGC
>NZ_SMLD01000275.1:0-7327 GCF_004352805.1 Nonomuraea mesophila | reverse complement strand
GGGGCGAAGGACAGCCCATGGATCGGCGGCGGGTGGGGGACGTTCCATGATTCGCCGATCAGCGAGACCCTGGCCAAGAACGTGGGCCCGTACCTCGATCAGCTTGCCCGCGGCCAGGTCAAACGCGACTCGCCGGATCTGACCGCAGTGCACCCGACATCGTCGCTGTGGGACAGCGTCCACCCGGACGAGGCCTCCCGGTTCATGGGTGGCCTGATGCAGGACAAGGAGGCGGCGCAGGCGCTGATGAAGGCGTCACACGATTACGCGCAGAGCTTGGACATCGGCCGGTTCCGGCCGTTCGGTGATGAAGCCGTCCAGGCCGAGTACACCAATCGCGCGTCCCTCGCGGGTGGGGCGGCAGACCTGATGTTGAGCGGCTCGACCTACGCGGAGTGGAGCGACGACGAGTACGCGGACTGGCTCGCCACCGTCGCGCTACTGCCCATCTCTTGGCTGTCCAGCAAGTACTGGACCATTCAGGACGCCACCGTGGCCACTGCACGGGATGCCGGGCTGGACGAAGCCAAGGACGGTTTGAAAAGCATGATCACCGATTACCTCGACAAGCAGACTCCTGGCACAGCGGGTGGCGTTGCGGACCAAATGGCCAATCGGCTGGGTGACTGGGTGAATGAGTCGCTTGACGCGCACGGTGAGAAGCCACTGACGAGGGAGCAGCGTGAAGAGGTGCGGATGTCCTTCCGTGGACGGCTTTCCAACGCATTGAAAAAGGCGCTGGAGCAACGAGGAGGGTGAGCATGACCATCCCCAGTCAAGGTCAGCTGTACCGGCAGGCGACCGACAAGGAGGCGCTCGCCACAACGCTCACGCGGTACGCCGAAGAACTGGACCGAGTGTTTGCCGGCACGCTAGCGAGGCCGCAGGACGCTCACGCGTTCTGGAAAGGGCCGGCGGCTGACCGTTTCGCCACGCAGGCGGCGCAGTTACGGCGCGAGGTCGGCAGTCTGATAGAGAACTGCAGGTCCACGGCCCAGCGACTTCGCAACCAGGCACAGCTCCTGCGCAATGAGGCAGCTCAACTGCCTGGGTGAATGAGTCGGATCAAACGTTGGGCTCGTAGCAACTGGTCTTTCCGACGATCAGAATGTTCGGCTGCTGACTGTTGCGTACGGTCACCATGAAGGTCAGTTCAGTCGCCGGGTTGCGCAGTACGGTCACTCCCAGGTTCTCGTCTGCGAGGTCCAGATCGTCCACGATCACCTCGTAGCCCTCGGACACCAGCAGTCCACGAAGCAGGCCGGCGGCTGTGCCCGGCGAGTGCTTGTTGGGTGGCCCGGTGAGATCGCCCTGTGCTCTGAAGAATCGTTGGACCTGGCCTTGCAAACACCCCGCTTCGTTGTCCTTATCCGCCTTTTCGGTCGCGGTCGCCGATCCGGTAGCGGTTAAGGATGGTGAGGCGAGCAGTTTGTCGCCGTCGGCGACGAGCTGCTTGGCAGCTTCGTCCAAGGTGGGCTTTTCAGGGTCCTGGGTGCAACCCGTTGCGACTACGAGCGAGACGAGCAACGCGGCGACAACAGACAGCCGGCGAGTATCTGGGCGCACGCTCCGGACATTACCTAACGCCTACTCCCGCGTACACCTTGTATGCCCGCTATGCACTAATTCCGCATCTTGGTTGCGCAACATGGAGCAGTACTGTCTAGCTGTTTCCGTCATGCAGGATGGCGATGGCCTCTGAGATACCGGCTACGACGTGGTCGGCTCGATGCTCGGCACCTGGCCACGTTCCTCGATCGATCCAGATCGTACGCAGGCCAGCTGACTGTGCTCCTTGTATGTCGGCGATGAGGTTGTCACCAACCATCCAGCCGCCCCCGTCGAGGCTGGTCCCACATCGCTGGGCGGCGATCTCGAAGAGTCCGGTCTCCGGTTTCCGGATGCCCTCGACCCCGGACATGGCGTAGCCGTCGACCGCGTTCGCCAGGCCGGTCTGCTGGAGCTTGCCGACTTGGTTGTCGGCCATGCCGTTGGTGACGATGCCCACGCACCATCCAGCGGCGCGTAGGTCGGCTAATCCAGCCAAGACCCCGGGTAGCACTGCACGAGGTGGGGCATCCGACGGCGGTAGCCGGCCCATAGCTCCTCGACTGGCTCCGCCAGGCCGAAGTGTTCGCGCACCGTGCTGAAGAATGCTTCTCGATGTGGGCGCGCGTCATGTTCTGGGCGGATGAGCCAGGTAAGAGCCTCAGGATCCAAGCGGTGTTCACTGGCGAACTCCTCGGCCCACCGGAAAACGCGGCATCGAGGTCTTTAAGCGGTTCGATCTAGGTAAAAGAGGGCAAGACGATGCACAATTGAGATCTTAGGCACTCGCTGAATTGCCGGGATGCGTATTGCCGCCATCGCGGATGGACAAGTTCCGTGGTCTGCGGGATTAGGACTGGTGGATCTTCCCTGCGATCCGCCGGTTCGATGGCGGATTGAGTAGCCACAAACAGGTTGCGACCACTCGCAACTGCGGCGTCCCCCAGGGTGATTCACGCTCTCAGACGCTCGCTGGGGTGCTTCGCAGCTGAGGCTGGCTGATCGTTCAAGTTCTGTGCATAAAGCCGGATGGCTCAGATGGTTGCTCAGGTCCTCGGCGTTCGAATCAAACCGGTGAGGTGATCTCGCAGCGCAGCGTCGACAGCGTAGATGGCCGTCCCGCGCATCCCGCGCGTGAGCAGCACCTTGTAGACGTTGCGCACAAGCTGGTCGAATTCGCTGTCTGGGACGGACTTGCGGCTCCTGAACGCGGGGTCCTTGTTCTCGCTACGGATGGAGACCAGGCGACCGTCTTGGACGGTCAGGTCGGGGCCGAGAATGACGCCGTTCCAGTCGTACTCGAATCCTTGGGCGGTGTAGACGCACCCAACCTGTCCGAACCCGTTGGGCTCGCTGGCCCACAACATGCTGGGCGGGAAGTCGCCGACGGCACGATCCTTCTTGACGTTCCACGGCCGTGCCCAGTCGCCGATGACGACGTCGTTGACGAGGGTGTCGTCGGGGCGCGGGTCGCTCCATGGCCAGCAGTAGCCGGCGGTCATCCGGGCGGTGCCAGGCTTGGCGCTCAGATATGCCTCGAGCTCTTGTGGCGAGTCGGCGAGTCGTACCTCGAAGTCCTCGTCTCCATCCCACTCCATCGGCCCGCCGTCGGCGAGGCCGAGCAGGCGGAGAACCCACTGCTCGTACTTCCGGCTGCCGCCGCACCGGAACTGCTCGTCGAGCGATACGAAGCGCACGTCATAGCCCTTGGCCCGGGCGTACTGCTCGACGCCGGCCACGGTGCCGAGTTCACCGGGGCGCACCACCTGGTGCTGATCGAGGAGGAAAACCGGAACTCTCGCGGCGGACAGCAACTCGTCGAGTTGGCTGCGTCCCGTTCGTTTGGCCGCCGGGGTGAAGCGGTTGGTGGACGTCTCGCGGATGCGATGAGCTTCGTCGCAGATCAGCACGTCCATGCCGTTCTGTTCGGCGTCGGTGAAGCTGTTGAAGTACTTGAAGAGGTTCTTGATCCGGGTGCTGCCACGACCGGGAGAGCGGCGCATGGTCTGGGTGAAGGACTGCGAGCCGGTGGCGTGCAGCGCCGATCGGCCCTGCCTGAACAGCTCGCCGAGGAGGGACAGAGCGATGACGCTCTTGCCGCTGCCGGGGCCGCCGGTGACAATGACGACCTGCTTGAAGTCCGCCCGTCGACCTTTGTCGACGGCTCCCATGACCAGCTCGTACGCGACCTGCTGTTCGTCCAGCAACGTGAACTGCTCTCGCTCGCGAATCTCTTTCGAGGCGTAGCTCATGAGCTGCTTGCTGGGAGCGACGGCGCTGGACAGGAGTCGGTCCGCGGCATCGGCGCCCGGCTTATCGGACAGCCGCTCGCTCAGGTATCGGAGGAACTCACCACGCCGCTGCTTGCTGAACAGGCGGCTGCGTTCGTCGCGGACCTGCTCCGACAGACCGTCGATGTCCAGGTCCATCGCGTTGTGCAGGTACGCGGCTCCGTACACGGCGTGCGGCCTGTCGTTGAGCACGCCGAGGAAGTCGCACATGTACTCGCAGTACCGGCGCACCTGCTCAGTCGGGTGCAGTGTCTCGCCACCACCCATGCCGTCCACGATGACCAGATGCTCGCCTGACTCGGACGGCTCAGCGCGGCTCCACTGCTTGAGCTCGACGACGACGTACGAGTCCTCGCCGGTCTGCGGATGCACACCGGCGAGAACTACGTCGGCCCGCCGGCTGGTCAGTGGGAGCTTGTACTCCACGAGCATTTCGACCCTGCGCAACCCGGCGTCGGCCAGGTCGCGAGCGAGCACGGGCAAACTGCGTTGCCAGGACCTGATCTCTGCAGGGGAGGAGCGGCGTCCGGTGGTCGCACGTACGTGCTCGGCGATGGCTTCCGCCAGAGCAGCCTCATTGGGAGAGGTGAGCAGGTTGTCGACAGACAGCCGTAGAGCCGTCACGGATTGACCCCCAGGCAGCACGAAGGAACTCGTGCGGGTGGGGGCTTATTCGCTTCGACCGGAGTCGTACAACCGCGAAAGCCCGTCGGGCCGCACCACATGGTCGCGAAAAGGGTAGCGGGGGCTGCGCTCGCCGCGGAACAGTACAGCATGGATCCTCCAGAGCATCCCTACGCCGGTGGTTCTGCGCCGATGTGGATCACTCTCCGAGGATCGGGACCCCAAGGTCGACCAGCAGCTGGTTGGTGGCAGGATCGGTGGCGTACAGAACGGCCCCGCGCATGCCACGTGTGGCCAGGACTCGGTAGGTGTTGCGGATCACCATGCTGAACTGCAGGGCTTGGTTCTGGTCTCGGTCCACGTTGTAGCGGCGATCGCTCTGCCACCCGTTTCGCCACACCAGATCAGGGCCGATGATGACGCCGGCGTACGCGTATTCGAAGCCTTGAGCGCTGTAGACACAGCCGATCTGGCCGAAGCCTGCCGGGTCGGTGGCCCACAGCGGAGATGGTGGAATGTCTCCCAGGTGATCGGTGGCCTGCGAATTCCATGGGCGGTGCCAGTCACCGATGCGCACATCGTCCGGGAGGGTGCCGTCGGCGTTCGGTTTACTCCATGGCCAGCAGAAGCCGGCAGCGATCCTGGCCGTGTGGTTCTCGGCTACCCGGGCCTTGAGGTAGTTCTCCATCGCCAGCGGATCGCGAGCGACATACAACGTGAAGTTCTCCAGTGGCTGCCAGTCCGGCCGTCCGTTGCTGGGGCGGAGCATGAGTAACCGCTCAATCCAGTCGACGTACTCGGGAGAGCCGGCGCATCGGAACTGGTGGCGTAGATTGATCTCGCGGACCCCGTAGCCAAGTCGTTCCGCGCTGTCGCGAATGAGGTCAAGAGAACCGACCTCACCGCGGCGTACGACTTGATGCTCGTCCAGCAGGAACACAGGAACGCGAGCCGCGTGAATCAGTTCGTCGATCTGCAGCGGCGGCTCTCGTAGATCGTCCTCACCCTTTCGACTGTGTGACGTCTTTCGGAGACGGTGCGCCTCATCCGCGATGATCACATCGAGGTCGTTGGGGGTGGCGTCAGAGAAACTGTTGAAGTACGTGAAGAGTCCTCGCTGCTTACCGGGCAGGCCCGCGTACTTCCACAGGGTCCGGGTGAAGGATCGGCTGCCGGTCGCGTGGACAACGTCGACTTTCTGGCGGGCCAGCGTGCCGAGCAGTTCGACGGCGATGACGCTCTTGCCGGTCCCGGGGCCGCCGAGGATGGCGACGATCTCCTTACGCGCACCTTGCTTGCTGGCGCTCACCAGGTGGCGGACGTAGTCGTAGGCTTCGCGCTGCTCGTCCAACAGTGGGAAGACCGTGCGTTCGCGCACGCACTCGGCCACCCGCGTCATCAGGCCATGCCCGGGCTTGACCGGTGCTTGCAGCAATGTCTCGGCCTGCTGTGCTGCGTTGGCGCCGGACAATCGCCGGCGAAGCACCTCCTTGAGTTCCTCGCGGTGGGCCTCCGCTCCGTACACCGCCACCCACTCCTGCACCAGCTTCTCCAAGCCCTGCTGCTTCGGTCGTACGGCTTCGACCAGGTGGGCGGGAGCGTTGTGCAGGTTGACGACACCACATAACTTCTCGTCGCGCGTCATGGGCACGTAACCGCGTAACACTTGTAAGTAACCCATCAACTGGTTCGCCGGGTGCAGCTGAGGTATCCCGTCGCGGCGGAGCCTTACCATCTCTCCGTCCGGCTGTAACCAGGACCACTGTTTGTTCTCCACGACCACGACCGACCCTGAATCCGTCTCGGGGAAGGTGCCGACGAGAACCATGTCCATGCGTACGTCGGTGATGGGAGCTTTCAGCTCCAGCAGCACCTGCACCTCTCCGAGACCCGCCTCCGTAAGGAGGCGGACGACGGTGGGGATGCTGTTGTTCCAGGAACGGACTTCCCGCTCGTCGGGGTCCTGCCAGTAGGCGTCTCGGAAGCGTTTTCTGAGGTCGTCGATGAAGTCGTCGCAGGCAATCGCTGCGGCCAGTTCGCTGGCACTGCCCTGGTAGAGGCACTGCAACCCCACGGAAGCACTCCTTGGAGACGACGCCGCCGGTGGCTGGCGGACACGGACAGGAACGCATAGGGCATACAACGGTGTGTCACCGAGCTGCTGACCGGCACCTCAGGGTCCGAGTTCTATGGTCGCTGTCCCCGCAGCGTCCGCACTCGGCTGGCCTCTTGGCGGATTGCCTTCAGGCAACTCGTCGCGTTGCCGCCTATTTAAGTGCTTTTGTGTTGACTTGGTCGCTTCAGGTGGTTGGTCGTAGCCCGGAGTGCACCCGACACCCCTACGAACATCTAGCGCAGATGTCGGCTCTGTGCGCAAAGATCGGGATAAATGTGTATCGCCCTCAACTTTGCTGGCCTTGCTGTGCTCTGCGTGGTGCTCACGACTGCTGGCGCGGCTGGGGCCCACCCCGACGGGTGGACGCCTTAGGTCGTCTTATCGGACCGCGCCTCGCTGCTCGCCGGTAGTGTCCCCTACGGGCGGGGAGAGGAAGAGCGGCAACTTGGACCTGGAGAAACGCGTCCAAGATCATCCCCCATATGTCCCCAGAACTCTGTCCTACGGCTGCATATGGGTGCCTCCGGCGGCCTACCGGGGGTCTGACAAGCAAAAGACCTGCGGTTGAGAAACCGCAGGTCAGAGGCCAAAAAGCCTGGTGGAGATGCGTGCCCCCTGCAGTGAACCTATTTCAGGCTCACCCGGCTTGGGTGACGCGATGGTTCTGAAGGACGGCGATGGCCTTGCAGAGGTGGCTGGCCTTGGACGGGCTGCAGCGTAGCTTGCGCAAGATTCTCCAGCCTTTGAG
>NZ_SMLD01000274.1:0-7459 GCF_004352805.1 Nonomuraea mesophila | reverse complement strand
GCGGCCGGGGGCCGGGGGCCGGGGGCGTGGACCCGGCCGCCACACCTTCTCAGCGCGTTTCGGATGGTGTCGCTTTAGGGTGGCTTTCATGGACGCAGGCAAGGCGATCTTCGAAACCGTCGACAAGCTTCGCCAACGGCGCACCGCCCCGCTGGTGCTGGAGCTCGACCTCACCGAGGGCCTCACGGAAGGCCCACCGTCGGACCCGCTCAGCATGGTCCTGTCGATGCGCAAGCCACGCCTGTCCGACGTCCTGTCGGGGCTCCGGCGGGCCAGGCAGGACTCCAGGGTCAAGGGGCTGGTCGTCAAGATCGGGGGCAGCCCGATGGGGCTGGCCATGGTGCAGGATCTGCGGCAGGCGGTGACCGAGTTCCGCGCCTCCGGCAAGCCGGCCGTGGCGTTCGCCGAGACGTTCGGCGAGTTCGGCGGCGGCACCGTGCCCTACTACCTGGCCACCGCCTTCGAGCGTGTCTACCTGCAGCCGAGCGGCGACGTCGGGCTGACCGGGGTGGCGGTGGAGCAGCGCTTCGTCAAGGGCACGCTGTCCAAGCTGGGCGTCGGCTACGAAGTGGGGCAGCGGCACGAGTACAAAACCGCCGCCAACACCTTCACCCAGGACCACATGACCGAGGCGCACCGCGAGTCCATCGGCCGCATCGTGGAGTCGGTCACCGAGAGCCTGGTCGCGGGCATCGCCGAGGGGCGCAGGCTCGACCCCGGCAAGGTGCGCGAGCTGTTCGACCGGGGCCCGTTCACCTCCGCCGAGGCGCTGGAGGAGGGGCTGGTCGACGAGCTGGCCTACCGCGACGAGGTCTACGACGAGGTCAAGCGGTCCGCGGGCGCCGAGGCCCACCTGCTGTACGTCACCCGCTACGCCAAGGGCGCCGCCGTACGCAAGCTGCCGCAGCCGATGTCCGACGGGGTCGCGCTGGTCCACGGCCACGGCATGATCAGGTCCGGCCGGAGCGGGCGCAGCCCGCTCGGCGGGGGCGGGGCGATGGGCTCCGACACGATCAGCGCCGCGCTGCGGGCGGCCAGGCGCGACGAGCAGGTCAAGGCCGTGGTGTTCCGGGTCGACAGCCCGGGAGGCTCCTACGTCGCCAGCGACACGGTCTGGCGGGAGGTGACGCTGACGCGCAAGGTCAAGCCGGTGATCGTGTCGATGGGCGACGTGGCGGCCTCCGGCGGCTACTTCGTGTCGATGGCCGCCGACGTGATCGTGGCGCAGCCGGGCACGCTGACGGGCTCGATCGGGGTCTACGGCGGCAAGGCCGTGCTCACCGAGCTGTTCGAGAAGATCGGGATGAACACCGAGCTCGTGGGCAGCGGCGCCAACGCCGGGATGTTCTCCTCGTCGCGCGGCTTCTCCCCCGAGCAGTGGGAGCGGATCAACGCCTGGCTCGACCGGATCTACGACGACTTCGTGGGCAAGGTGGCCAAGAGCCGCGACCTGACCCGCGAGCGCGCCCACGAGCTGGCCAGGGGCCGGGTGTGGACCGGCGCCGACGCGCAGGCGAACGGCCTGGTCGACGAGCTGGGCGGGCTGGAGCACGCGCTGGCCCTGGCGCGCGGGCGGGCGGGGCTGGCCGACGACGCGCCGGTGCGCCTCTATCCCCGGCTCAACCCGCTGGAGCGCCTGCGCGGTCCCGACTCGAGCGAGGACAAGTCGGCCGCGCTGGCCAGGCTCCGCGTGGACGCCTGGGGCCCGCTGGCCCGGCTCTCCGCCGAGCTGGGCCTGCCCGCCACGGGCCCGCTCATCCTGCCTTCGTGGTACGTCATCCGCTGACGGCGGGGCGCGGCCGTCACGCGCCGACCGCGCGGTAGCGACCGCGGAGCCGTACGAGGGGCTGCCGGTCGGGCTCGACGTAGTCGACGGCGAGGACGGTGGCGACGTAGAGGGTGTGGTCGCCGGCCGGCACCACCTTGGTGGTCTCGGCCTCCAGCGCGGCCACTCCTCCCTCCACCACCAGCGCCTGCGTGTGCGGCCCCCGGTGGTGCGGCGTGCCGGCCACCAGCAGGCGGGCGCTGGGCCGTCCGGGGGTGGCGAACCTGCTGGCGATGGCCGCCTGCCCCGACGACAGCAGTGACGCGGCCCAGCGGTCCTGGCGCAGCAGCACCTCGTTGAGGTAGCTGCGGCTGCCCAGGCTCACCAGGACGAGCGGCGGATCCAGCGAGACGGACATGAGCGCCGAGATGGTGGCGCCCAGATCGTCGCGCCCGTCGCGTACGGTCACCACCGCCACGCCGGCCGCGAGCTGCGCCATCGCCTCCGTGAACTCGCTCACCGCGAGGACCCCCGGCGTCCGGCGGCCCTCGCGGCGGGCGTCAGCCCAGGCCGTTGGAGGTCAGCCATTCCTTGGCCACCATGGCGGGCTCGTCCTTGTTGACGGAGATCTTCTGCATCATCTCCAGCAGCGACTCGGTGGTCAGCTTGGCGGAGATGCCGTTGAGCGTCGTGCGGATCGTGTCGGAGGCGGACGCCTTGTGGAGCAGCGGCGTCACGTTCTGGGCCGGGAAGATGTTCTTGGTGTCCTCGAGCGGCACCAGGTTGTTGGCGGCGATCTTGGGGTCGGTGCTGAAGACGTTGCCGACCTGGATCGTGCCGTCCTTCAGCGCGTCGGCCGTGGTGGGCCCGGTGGGCTTCCACTCCTTGAACTCGACCCCGTAGACGTCCTTGAACCGCTTCTCCCACCGCTTCTTGAACTCGGGCGGGCCGCCGACGATCATGCTCGTGGAGACCTTGGCGAGGTCGTCCATGGTGGTGAGCGACTGCTTGGTCTGGGTGTCCTTGGTGATGGACAGGGTGTCCTTGTCCTCGGCGGGCGAGGAGTCGAGCACCTCCAGCTCGGCGGGCAGCTTCTCCTTCAGCGCCGTGTTCACCTCGTCGGTGGTGGCGGCCGTGGCGGCCTGGTCGATGAAGGCGAGCAGGTTGCCGTTGTATTCCGGCACGATGGTCAGGCCGCCGCTCTTGACCTGGTCATAGACGGCCTCGCGGCTGCCGATGCGCGGCTTCTCCTCCACCTGCACGCCCTTGGCCTCGAGGGCCTGGGCGTAGATCGAGGCGAGCAGCACGCTCTCGTCGAAGTCGAACGATCCGATGACGGCCTTCCCCCCGCCCGAGGCCGAACCGCTGGGGGCCGCGCTCGTGGTGTCGAGCGGGTTGCCAGCGCTGCCGCCGCCACCGCAGGCGGCCAGCGTGAGCACCGCTGACACCAGCACCGCCGCGGTGCCGAACATGCGTCTCATCAGATACCTCCGAGGAAACCCCCGCCTTCAGACGGGGGAGGAATCGGACCCCTGCGGAGCAGGACAGGGATAGCCGATTCGCCGCCAGGCGAACCGGCGTCAAAACGCCGCACGACATCGCACGGTTCGGTAGTGTGTTCGACGGTGGTGATGACCAAGCCACCGGACGAATGATCAGAAGCACCCTCGCCGCAGGGCTTGCGGAGAGGTGAAACGCCTGTGGAGCTGGTGTAAGACCTCAACGAGAGTTCCCTTTCCCGGGCGGGCGACCGGCGGTGAAGCAGGAAGGCCAGTCGGCGACGGCTGGAATCCCGGTCCTTGCAGGGCCGGGAGGATGTCAAGTTGCTTTCCCTTCTCAAAGCGCGGCAGGTAATTCAGGAGGCTATCGAACAATCACTCGCCGGCTCACTCCCGGCGAGACCGTCACCCTCTGCGCGAGCGTGAACAGGAGCTGCACCACGAGCGCGAACAGCACAATCAATACCGAACCACCGACGACGCTCGCGTAATCCTTGGTCGCGAAACCGTCGATCACGTAACGTCCGAGCCCGCCGAGCCCGGTGTACGCCGCGACCGTCGTGGTGGCCACGACCTGGATCGCCGACAGCCGGCAGCCCAGCAGGATCAGCGGCAGGGCGACCGGGACCAGCACCCGCCCGAGCACCTGCGGGCCGCGCAGGCCCATCCCGTACGCCGCGTCGCGCAGGTCGGGATCGACCCCCTTGATGCCCTCGAAGGTGTTGACCAGGATCGGCGGCACCGACAGCAGCACGAGCGGAATGATCACCGGCCAGATCGACGCCGTGCCGAGCAGCAGCACGAACATCACCAGCAGCCCCAGCGTCGGCAGCGCCCGCGCCAGGTTCGCCGAGATGACGACCAGCACCTCTCCCCGGCCCGTGTGCCCGATCACCAGCCCCAGCGGCACGGCCACCAGCACGGCCAGCAGCAGCGCCAGCGCCGAGAACTCCAGGTGTTCGAGCAGCCGCATGGGGATCCCGCCGGGCCCCGACCAGTTGTCGCCGTTGCCGAAGAACTCCCCCATCCAGGCGAAGAACGAGATCAGCCAGTTCACGACGCGGCCCCTTTCCGCGCGCGTACCCACGGGGTGAGCAGCCGCTGCGCCAGGACCAGCAGGCCGTCGGCGATCAGGGCCAGCAGCACGATCAGCACGATGCCGACGATCACCGGCGGCATGAACGGGTTCTGGTACGCCCGGGTGAACAGCCCGCCGAGGCCGCCCTGCCCGATCAGCGCGCCCACGCTGACCAGGCTGATGCTGGAGACCGCGACCACCCGCAGGCCGGCCAGCACCACCGGCACCGCGATCGGCAGCTCCACCGCCAGCAGCCGGCGCCGCGGCGTGAAGCCCATCGCGACGGCCGACTGGCGCACGTGGTCGGGCACCGAGTCCAGCCCGCCGACCACGGCTGGCAGGAGGACGGCCACGCCGTAGAAGGCGAGGGGGATGATCACCGTGGTCTGCGTCAGCCCGGTCACCGAGATCAGCAGCATGAAGACCGGCAGCGACGGCAGCGCGTAGACGACGTTCATCAGGCCGGAGGCGGGCTGGTAGAGCCAGCGCCAGCGCACACAGGCCAGGCCCAGCGGCAGCGCCACGACCAGCGCGAGCAGGATCGGCACGAGCGACATGGTGAGGTGGTCGAGGAGCAGGTCCTTGATACTGCCCGCCCGGCCGGTGTCCCAGTTGCGCCCGATCCACTCCCAGAGGGAAGGAGGACCGTCACCCATCCGCGGCCTCCGCCAGCGCCTCGTCCAGCGCCTCCCTGGTGGCCACGCCGACGACCTTGCCCTCGTCGTCCACGGCCACCGAGCAGCCCGACGGCGACAGCAGCGCCGCGTCGAGGGCCGAGCGCATCGAGTCGCGGCCGTACAGGAACGTCCCGAACGGCTCCAGCTCGCCGGGACGGGCGCCGGCGACCCATCCGACCGGCCCGCCCTGCTCGTCCACCACCAGCAGCCACGGCTCCTCCGACGAGCCGCCCTCGCCGCCCTGCCGGACCGTCAGGTCGGTACGCAGCCGCAACCCCTCCGTGGAGACGAACTGCAGCCGCCTGATCCCCCTGTCGTGGCCGAGGAACTCGCGCACGAAGTCGTCGGACGGCTGCGACAACAACGTCTTGGGCGCGGCCAGCTGCGCGAGCCTGCCGCCGACGCGCAGCACCGCCACCTTGTCGCCGAGCTTGATGGCCTCGTCGATGTCGTGCGTGACGAACACGATGGTCTTGTTCAGCTCGCTCTGGAGCCTGAGCAGCTCCTCCTGCAGGCTCGTACGCACCACGGGGTCGACCGCGCTGAACGGCTCGTCCATGAGCAGGACGGGCGGGTCGGCGGCCAGCGCCCTGGCCACGCCCACGCGCTGCTGCTGCCCGCCCGACAGCTGGAACGGGTAGCGGCCGGCCATCCCCGCGTCGAGCCCGACACGTTCGAGCAGCTCCATGGCCCTGCCGCGGGCCTTCTTCCGGTCCCAGCCGAGGAGGTAGGGGACGGTGGCGATGTTGTCGACGATCTTCCGGTGCGGGAACAGCCCGGCCTGCTGGATGACGTACCCGATGCCGCGGCGCAGCGTCGGGGGGTCGATGCTCTGGACCGGCACGCCGTCGAGGAGGATCCGCCCCTCCGAGGCGTCGATCATGCGATTGATCATCCGGAGGGAGGTCGTCTTGCCGCAGCCCGAGGGCCCGACGAGTACGGTGATCTCGCCTGTGGGAGCCTCCAGGGTGAGGTCGTCCACGGCGACCGTTCCGTCCGGGAAACGTTTGGTGACAGCGTCGAATGTGATCACGCGCGAACTTTCGCTCCGTGGGCTTCTGGCAGGGGTCGCAGCCCCCTGCCACGACCGCCGCATGATCTCTTGGACCCACAGACTACGGCGGTCCGTGCCGCTCTGTCCTCATAGGGGCGGGCTTAAGCGTTTCACTGACCAGGGATATTTACACGAAATCTGCATCTGGTAGTGCGCCGGACCATCAGGATTGGCATGATTACCACAACAATCTCCTGACGCGCACCCTCACCCTCAGCGTCGGCACACAGCAAGAGGATCGGCCCGTGTCCCAGCCGCTCACCGATCAGCGCCCACGCGCCGAACTGATCGCAGAGCTCTACGACCGTCATGCCGCCGGGCTGTTCGCGTACTGCGCTGACCAGCTCGGCGACCTCGGTTCAGCGTCCGATGTCCTGGCGGCCGTGCTCACCGCAGTCCCGGTCTCCCAACCTCCCCGCGCCGCCCTTTACGCGTTCGCCCGCCGCGAGATCCACCGGCGCGACATCGTCTACTCCCCTCCCGCCGTCGACCCGCTCATCGACCCGGCCACCGCGCTCGTCGAGCGCGCCCTGCGCGAGCTGCGGCCCCACCAGCGCGAGGTGCTGGTGCTGTGCGCGGTGTGCGGGCTGAGCAAGGCCGAGCTCGCGTGGGTGCTGGACATCGCGCCCGACACCACTGACGAGCTCATGGTGGCGGCCGCCAACCGGTTCAGGGAGTCGCTCGGCTCGGCCCTGGCCTCGACCGGGGTCCGCGTGCCCAAGCCGGTGGCCGACGTCTACGGCGCGCTGCACGTGGCGCCGCTGAACGACGTGCTCGGCCGGCTGCCGTGGCCCGAGCCGCCCGGCGCGCTGCGCATCCACTTCGCCGGCTCCCGCTCCGCGGCTCCCGGCCCGCTGTTCGTGAAGCCGCGCTGGCCCAGCCCGCCGATGTGGCCGCAGCCGCCGGCCGACGACGACCCCGCCACCAGTACGGTGATCTTCCCCGCCGAGCTGCTGACGCCGCCGTCGACGTCGCAGGTGCCGGAGCACGACGCGACCACCGCCCCGATGCCGAAATACCGCGAGGCCACGGACGACCACCACCGGCTGCGCGACCCGCTCGGCTCCATCCGGCCGCTCAGAGACCCGCTCGGCGGCCCCTGGGCGTCCGCCTCACCGGCGGAGGAACGGCCGTTCTTCATGGCCGCTCCCGAACCCGGCGGTCCCGGGCCGTTCGCGACGGGCGACGTGATCCTGCCCAAGGACGCGCCCGACCCGTACATGACGGGGGACGTCCTCGTCCACAAGGGGCCGGCCCGCCGGGTGCCGCCGCCGTCGCGCGGGGAGGACGACGCCAGGGAGGCGGCTCCGCTGTTCCGGCCGCGCGCCAGGAGCGGCGCAACCCCCACCGCACGACCGGCCGCCGCCCCCGCGCCCTGCCCACCGT
>NZ_SMLD01000273.1:0-7648 GCF_004352805.1 Nonomuraea mesophila | reverse complement strand
AGGCCGTGCCGTGGGGGTTGTCGATGACGTAGCGCCACCGGCCGTCCGGGCCGCGCCGGACGACGTCGGTGGCCGTGCCGGACAGGTCGATCTCGCTGCCGTCCTTCGCGGTGCCGCGCATCGACCAGTCGACGATGAGCAGGGCGATGTCGCCGGCGACGTACATGTGTCGGGGACGCGCCTCGATCGGCAGGCCGAAGCTGCGCAGGTGCTCGTTGGCGGCCAGGAGGCCGGCGCCGGTGACGGGATGGCCGGGGACGGGGACGAGCACGGCGTCGTCCTCGTAGACGTGGCCGAGGGCCGCAGGGTGGCCGTCGTTCATGGCCGCCACGAAACGGGCGGCGGCGTCGGCGGGGTCGCCCGCGGGCACGACCTGAGGCTGTGAAGGGTCATGAGCGTTCATGACGTAATGATCATATCACCGGGAGGGGCCGCCGCCGGCGGCGGGGGCGAGGTCGAGGGTGGCCAGCGCGCCGCCGTCCCGCGGGTTGGCGAAGGTGAGCCGGGCACCGAGCACGGCGGCCTGGCCCGCGGCGATGGTCAGGCCGAGGCCGTGGCCGGGGGTGGTGCGGTCGCCGCCCTTGCGGAACCGGGCCGGCCCGTCGCGCAGCAGGTGGCCGGGGAAGCCGGGGCCGCGGTCGCGGACGGTGAGGCGGGGTCCGTCCACGACGACGGTGATCGGCGGCCGGCCGTGCCGGGTGGCGTTGGTGAGCAGGTTGGCCAGGATGCGCTCCAGCCGGCGCGGGTCGGTGGCCACGACGGTGCCGGTGTGGACCACGACCTGCGCGTCCGGCGCGAGCGCAGCCGCTCGGTGCGTGGTGAACTCCCCGAGCGCGACGTCGGACAGGGCGGGGCGCTCTGTGGCGGTGTCGAGGCGCGCGACCTCCAGCACGTCTTCGACGAGGGCGCGCAGGGCCTTGGTGCGCTCCTGCACGATGTCGGTCATCCTGCCGGGCGGCAGCAGCTCGGCGGCGGTGGTGAGGCCGGTCAGCGGGGTGCGCAGCTCGTGGGCGATGTCGGCGGTGACCCGGCGTTCGGCTTCGAGGCGGGCCTGCAGGGCCCCTGCCATCGCGTCGACGGCGTGGGCGAGCTCGGTGGCCTCGTCGTGGGAGCGGCCGCCGATCGCCGCGCCCACCCGGACGGTGGGGTCGCCGGCGCTGACGTGCCGGGCGGCGGTCGCGGCCCTGCGTAGCCGCTCCGACAGCCGCGCGCCGATCGCGATCCCGGCCAGGGTGCCGCCGGCGACGACCGCGGCCGAGCCGAGCAGCAGGACCCGGTCGAGCGCGGCCAGGTCGTCGAGGCTGTCCCGGTAGTCGGAGCGCAGGGACAGCACGTGCTCGCCGGTGCCGGCCGCCGCCCAGATGAAGGTGCCCTCGGAGTTCTGGCGCAGCGCGGTGGCGACCTTCCCGCCGCGCACCGCCGCCCGCAGGTCGGCGGGCACGGCCGGGTCGTCGAGCCGGCTGCCGAAGGCCGGCTGGCTGCCGCGGTGATATTCGCGCAGCAGCAGCTGGATGCGTTCGGACTGCAGGCGGTGGGCGTCGTCGGCCTGCTTGCGGGCGTAGGCGAGGTGGACGATGAGGCTCAGCGCCACCGCCACGACGACACTGACCGCGGCGACCGTGGCACTGATCTTCCAGCGCAGGCTCATCCGCCGTGGCCCCCTCGTGCGCGGGAACCTCACTCGCCCTCCGCGCGCAGCTTGTAGCCGAAGCCGCGCACCGTCTCGATGCGGTCCCCGCCGATCTTGGTGCGCAGCCGCTGCACGTGGATGTCGGCCAGCCGGGAATCGCCGCCGTAGGCGTAGTCCCACACGCTCTCCAGCAGCACCTCCCTGCTGAGCACCACGCCGGGCGACTCGGCGAAGCGCAGGAGCAGCCGCATCTCGGTCGGGGTGAGCGCCACGGGCCTGCCGCCGCGCAGCACCCGCATGCCGTCGACGTCGATCTCCACGTCGCCGAAGCGCAGCGGGCGGGCCCGCCGTCCGGCGGGAGCGCCGCCCTGCGGGGTGCGGTCCTGAGTGGTGCGGCGCAGCACCGCGCGGATGCGGGCCAGGAGCACCGAGCCGTCGAAGGGCTTGGTCACGTAGTCGTCGGCACCGGCCTCCAGGCCGACGACGACGTCGACGGCGTCGTCGCGGGCCGACACCATGATGACCGGGACGAGGCTCTCCTCGCGGATGCGCCGGCACAGGCTCACGCCGTTCATGCCGGGCAGCATCACGTCCAGCAGCACCACGTCGGGCGTGCGGGCGCGGAACGACTCCAGCCCCGCCATTCCGTCGGCGGCGGTCGTGACCGTCAGGCCGTCGCGTTCCAGGGTCAGCTGGGTCACTTCCCGGATCACCTCGTCGTCCTCGACGAACAGCACGTGCGGGGCCTGGCTCGCGTCCATGAAACTCCTGTCCATCTTCGTGTCGTCTCACGCGCCGTCGAGGACGAGCGCGCGGCCGCTCCAGCGCAGCGGCGTCTCCCTCGTCGAGGTCGGGCAGGAGGCGGCGTCGCCCGGCCGGTACTCCGGCCGCACCAGCACAAGGGCGGCGTCGCGGACCTCGACGCGGCTGCCCGCCCCCTCGTGGGCGTAGACGCGCCGGTCCGGCTGCCCTCCGGCGAGACGGTAGACGTAGGTGCCACGGGTGCCCTCATATCCGCAGCTGCGGCCCGGGCAGGTGTAGACGGTGACGGCCACCAGGTCGACGTGCCCCCAGTCGGCGGACAGGGAGATCTCCTCGGCGTGGACGGGGAACCTGCCGTGCTCGCACCGCTTGATCGCGGCCGTGTTCTGCGTGCCCAGGCGCGGATCCTCGCGCAGCATCCGCATCCCGTCCAGGTCGGACGGGCTGCCGACGGCCGTCTGCGCCGGCGTGGGGGAGGCCGTGCCCTGGCTGGGCCGCCCTTCCACCCGCACCCGCGGATCGATCCCGCACCCGGCCAGGGCCAGCCCGCACAGCACGGCGCCCGCGACGGCGAGCGGTTTTCTCAGCGACATGCCGCAGATAATACCTGCCGCGCATTGTTACAAGACCTATGGATTACCGCTGGCATTTCGATGTGAAAGCGGAAATGAATCGACGGCGACCGCCTTTACGGTGGACGCCGTGGTGCTCCGCCACGGAGCCGAATGCCGTACCGGCCTGCGCGTCAGGGCCGGTACGACGGCCGGGAAGCACTCTGCGGACAAGCCGCGGACGCTCACCTGCCGAGAAATTCCGTGACGCATTCAGAAAGACATCGAAACGTTCGCCGAGCAGGCGGAGAAAGCCGGGACCATGCCCCTGTCTTGGGAGGCCAACCAGAAATGAACCATCCCGTGGACGTTCCCCATGACGCCCCCCCGGGCGCTCAGCCGACGGTCCGCTCCCGGCCCCCGCGGGGGCGGTGGCTGGGGCTGGACGCCGTGCGGGCGCTGGCCATCGTCGGCATGGTCTACATGCACGTCAGCCCGACCGGCTGGCTGAGCCCGGCTCCCATGCCGGACAAGCCGGGTGTGCTCGACTGGATCGAGCACACCGTCTCCGGCCGCTCGATGAGCCTGTTCGTGCTGATGGCCGGCATCTCGGTGGCGCTCATGACCGGCGGGCCGGCGCCGCTCGACGGCGACCGGCTGTCGACGGCCAGGAAGCGGCTGGCCGTCCGCGCGGTCATGCTGTGGCTGATCAGCCTGTGCGTGGATCAGGCGTCCGGCATGAACCTGTCGATCCTCGAGTTCTACGCCGTGTGGCTGCTGCTGCTGATCCCGCTGGTACGGCTGCGGCCGGGCACGCTGCTGGCCGCCGCCGGCGTCCTCGGGGCCGTGCTCCCCGTCTTCTGCTTCACCGTGCTCAACTACGGCCGCACCTGGGCCATCTCCCCGATGAACAGCGCCGGAGCCGACCCGGCCTTCGGGCTGGCGGTGCTGGTCAACCCGCAGGACTGGCTCGCCAAGCTGCACCAGCTGCTGCTGGGCGGCGGCTTCCAGACGCCGTACGCGATCCCGCTGCTGCTGGCCGGGCTGGCCATCGGACGGCTCGACCTGCGCAGCCGCGCCGTACGCGCGAAGATGGCCGGCTGCGGCGCGCTGCTCGTGGCCGTGGCCTGGCTGGTGTCGTGGGTGGCGCTCGTCCCGCTGGGCGCCGAGCAGGCGCTGGCGGACATGATGAAGTCCGCGGGCGGGCCGATGGTGCAGCCGTGGACGTCGGTGCTGACCCTGCCGCCGCACCAGCTGTACGCGCTGAGCATCCCGATGGCGCCCATGATGGTCGGGGTCGGCCTGCTGCTGCTGGCCGGGTTCCTCACGCTGCTGGAGCGGCCGGGCTGGCAGCGGGCGCTGCTGCCGCTGACCGCCGCGGGAAGCCTGTCGCTGACGTGGTACGCCGCCCACCAGGTCGTCATCGAGCGGACGGCCGGCGACCCGCCCTACGCCTTCACCCTGTTCGCCGGCATGCTCGTCTTCGCCCTCGTCTTCTCGCCGCTGTGGCGGCGGTGGATCCGGCGCGGGCCGCTGGAATGGCTGGTGCACCGGGTCACCGTCATGGTCGTACGCGACCCGGCGACGGCCAGGCACAAGGGCGCGTAGGCGGCGCGCGTGCGGTCGGCACCGGGGCGCCCGGCGCTCCCGGTCCGGCCGCCCGCTCACCGCCCGCGGCGCCGGGCCCGCAACAGCACGCAGGCGAGGGCGCCGAGCACGACGGTGGCGAGCCCCGAGACGCCGAGCGTCGCCTGCGGGCCCAGCGCCGTCGTGACAGGACCGCCCAGCGCGGTGCCGAGCGGCGCCGCCGTGAGCAGCGCCGCGCTGCGGGCCGCCAGCATCGCGGCCAGGTGCTCCGGCGGCGCCTTGGCCTGCATGAGCGTCACCGACAGCGCCACGAACGGCCCGTAGACGGCGCCGCCGAGCCCGAAGCACACGACGGTCACGGCCGTCGGCGCGCCGAACCCGAACGGCAGCAGCAACATTCCCCAGCCGAGCACGATGGCGACCGTCACGGGCCAGAGCGGCAGCCGCCGCAGCGCGCCGACGGCCAGCGCGCCGCACACCGCGCCGACGCCGAACACCATCCAGTACAGGCCGAGCAGCGTGCCCGGCGCTCCCAGGTCGTGGGTCACGTGGAGCGGCAGCGCCACCTCGACCGGGCCGTACAGCAGGTTGAAGAACCACGTGAGCGTCAGCAGCCCGAGCAGCTCAGGATGGGAGCGCACCAGCGCGAACCCGCCGCGGGCGGCCGTCCGGTCGACGGGGGAGACCCGCCCCGATCCGGGCAGGCGGATGCGCAGCACGACCACGGCGAGGAAGACGTAGGTGAGGGCGTCCAGGCCGATCACGAGCGCCGTGCTCACGTACGTCACCAGCACCCCCGCGATCGCCGGCCCGGCGATCGTGGCGGCGAATTCGATCGAGCCGACCAGGGTGTTCGCGGCGAGCCGATGCTCGCCCGGCAGCAACTCGGCCAGCAGCGTGTACCTGGCCGCGCTGCCCCACGCGTGCAGCAGGGACGAGACCGCGAGCAGCGCGACGTACAGCGGCAGGCTGAGCAGCCCCGCGAGCCAGAACAGCGGTACGACGCCGAGGAACACGCCGCGCACCACGTTGTCGGCGAGCAGCACGCGACCGGCCGGCACCCGGCGCAGGCGCCGGCCCAGCACCAGCGCGCCGACGATGCCCGGCATCGTGTACGCGGCCACCGCGCCGCCGACCCACAGGCCGGCGCTCGCCTGCGGAGCGAGCTCGATGGCGAGCCACGCCACGGCGACGAAGCTCATGCCGTCCCCCAGACAGGAGACGGCGAAGCCGAGGATCAGCCGCCGCAACACCCGATGGGCGAGCACCGGCCGGTAGGCGGCGGGGACGAGACGTCGGAGCACGGAAGGCGCGTGCGAGACCATGAGCGGCGGATCGGCTCAGCGCGGGTCCTGGACGCGGCGCGAGGCCGTCCGCCGGAGCGCGGGGCTCGCCGGGTCGTGCGGAATGCAGGTGGTGTGAGCCGTGATGTGCATGGTCATCAGGTTATGGGTGGCTATGAGAGCGATGCTTCTCGAAAACTGACCGGTCGCCTCGACGGGCCGCGAAAGCGGGCCCCGGCGACGGCCCGGGGTTCACGCGGCTGCGGCGCGGGCCCGGTCCAGGATGCCCAGCGTCAGATCCTCCTGCACGTCCTCCAGGTTCCACCGGGAGTCGCGGTAGGCGTGGTTGCTGACCCAGAACGTCATCACGCCGTCGTCCAGCGACCTGGCGTACGACGCCAGCGACCAGGAGTTGCCGCCGTCGTGCCAGGCGATCCGGCCGTCGCCGGTGTCGAGCATGCTCCAGCCGTACGCGTACGACTCGCCGGAGTCCGGCATCGGCGCGTACGGGGTGAACAGCTTGTCCTTGGCACCGCCGGGCAGGACGGTGTCGCCGATCAGCGCGCGGTGCCAGCGGAACATGTCGCGGGCGGTGGACAGCATGCCGCCGTTGCCGCGCAGGTTCCAGTAGGGGCCGTCCGGCGCTCGCGGATGTTCGTCGGGCCGGCCCTTCGCGCGGCCGCCGGCGTCGTACTCCACAGCCACCCGGCTGCGGTCCCAGTGGGGCAGCACGTACCCGGTGCTGGTCATCCCGGCGGGGGCGAACAGGTGCTCGGCCAGGAACTCCTCGTAGCCGAGGCCGGAGACCTTCTCGATGATCGCGGCGAGCACGCTGTAGCCGGCGTTCGAGTAGTGGAACCGTTCGCCGGGGGCCGACAGCGGTGCGGAGGCCAGCGCCCGGGCCAGCAGGCCCTCGCGCGACAGCACTTCGTAGTCGTCGCCCAGTGACTCGGGAAGGCCCGCCGTGTGGGTGAGCAGGTGGTGCACGGTGATCCCCTGTTTGCCGGGCGGGACCTTCCCGAGGTGGACGCTGATCGGGTCGCCGGTGTGCAGCCTGCCCATCGTCTCGAGCTTCAGGATCGCGGCCGCGGTGAACTGCTTGGTGATGGACATGACGTCGTACACCGTGTCGCAGGTCGCGGGGCTCCCGGCGGCGCGGTCGGCCAGGCCGAAGCCCTCACAGTCCACGATGCGGTCGCCGCGCGCCGCGATGACCGTGCCGCCCGGCCCTTCGGGCAGCGTCCTGGCCAGGAAGTCGGATATCGGTTCGTCGGCGGCGGGCGAGCACGCGGTCATCGCGAGCACGAGCAACAGCAGCGCACCTGTACGCATGGGGCCTCCAGCGATCGGAAGGCACCAGTTGACCCGCGCCGCCAGGACTGATCAACATGTCGGGATGTCCGGGTTCGTACGGGACACCGTACGTCCAGGTCAGCGTCCCGGACCCGCACCCGCAGATCGACAGGAGCCGATCATGACCACCACACCACCGCCGCCACCGGTCACCGGCGAGGCCGCTTTCATGCAGGAACTCCGCCGGCTCAAGGCCTGGTCGGGCCAGAGCTTCCGGCAGCTCGAACGCCGCGCGTCCGCCGCCGGGGACGTGCTGCCCTCCTCCACCGCCTCCACCATGCTCGGCAGGAACCGGCTGCCCCGGCACGAGGTGCTCGTGGCGTTCGTCCGGGCCTGTGGCCTCGACGAGGAGCAGGCGCGGGCCTGGGCGGACGCCCGCGCCGCCATCGCCGGCGCCGCGGCCGCTCCGGCAGCCGCCCCACCGTCAGACCCTCCGGAGGGGCCGACGGAGGGGCCGCCACGGCGGTGGGCGGTGCCGGCCC
>NZ_SMLD01000272.1:0-7742 GCF_004352805.1 Nonomuraea mesophila | reverse complement strand
CCGGCCAGCCTCGTCAGCATCTGGCGCCTGGCCAGCCCGAGCATGACGTCCTGCTCGGCCCTGGCCACGGCGTCGTACATGCGCAGCAGGAAACCGCGCATCGTGAACGAGCGCACCTCGGCGGCGGGCTCCCGCTCGGCCAGCAGCTCGGCGATGATCCACTTGCGCCGGGCCGCGGGGACGAGGGAGTGCAGGGTGGTGTACTGCATCCTGGCGCTGCGCACCGCGGCCCAGGCGTCGGGCACCACGGCGAGCAGCAGGAGCGGCAGCAGCACCGGGTGCAGCACGCCCAGCACCCCCGCCACGGCGGCGATGCCGACGGCGGCCGTGACCACGTTGATGGCCGACGACACGACCGCGTCGGTCATGGCCACGCCGCGCAGCCTGGCGCGCTGCAGGGCGTCGTGGAACTCGGGGTCGTCGAAGGCCACCAGGTCGACCCGGCTCGTCAGGCCGTAGAGCCGCTCCTCGGTGAGGCGGCTGACCTGGGGGTTCAGCCGCGCCTGGGCCCAGCCGGCGCCCGCCTGCGTCGTCGTGCGTAAAACGGCGGCCGCGCCGACGAGGGCGAGCGCGGGCAGCGCGGCCACCACCCGGTCGGGAGTGGGACCCTCGCTGAAGAGCGCCGTCAGCACGCCCGTCGTCGCCAGCAGGCCGAACGCGGTGAAGACGCCGCCCAGCAGGTTGAGGGTCACCGTCGCCACGGTGTCGCGGGGACTGGCCCGCCACGCCATGCGCAGTGCCTCGACCACGAGGGCGGGCAGACGCCTCGCGATGGTCAGGAAGCCCACCTCCGCCATCTTGTCGGTGTGGGCATGCCAGTCGGAGGAGGAGATCTCCCCGAGTTCCAGCGGCTCATCGGCCATAAGAGAGAGTGTGCCCGCGCTCACCCATACTTCTCATGAACTTCACTGTGGGCGCACGACGTAGTTGGTGACACACTCACAGTGATGCTGCGATTCGCTGACTTCGCCAACCTGCCGGCCGAGCCGAACACGTTCGTGGGCCGGGAGTCCGATGTGGACGAGCTTGTCCAGCTGATGCGCGTCTCGCGGGTGGTGACCCTGTGCGGGGCGGGCGGCATCGGCAAGACCCGGCTGGCCCTGCGGCTCGCGTCGCGGGTCACCACCGGCCACGCGGGCGGCGTGTGGCTGGTCGAGCTGGCCGACCTGGAGGAAGGCGAGGTCAGGGCGCACGTGGCGGCCTCGCTCGGCGTCGCGGGCGACCCCGTCGCGCTGATCGGCGGCAGGCGGGTGCTGCTGGTGCTCGACAACTGCGAGACCGTGATCACCGAGTGCGCGGAGCTCTGCCGCGACCTGCTCGGCTCCTGCCCCGCGCTCACCGTCCTGGCCACCAGCAGGGAGCCGCTGCGCGTGCCCGGGGAGACGGTCTGGCGGGTGCCGCCGCTGTCGATCGACGGCGAGGGCAGCGAGGCCGTGCGGCTGTTCGCCGACAGGGCGGCCGCGGCGCGGCCCGGTTTCGAACTGACCGCCGACACGCTGCCGCTCGTCGTGACGTTGTGCCGGGCGCTCGACGGGCTGCCGCTCGCGATCGAGCTGGCCGCCGCCATGGTCAGAGTGTTGTCCGTACGCCAGCTGGTGGAGCGGCTCGACGACCGCTTCCGCCTGCTGGCGGGCGGCGCCCGGACGGCCCCACCCCGCCACAGGACGCTCAGGGCGGCGGTCGACTGGAGCTACCGGCTGCTCAGCCATCAGGAACGGGTGCTGCTGCGCCGTACGACGGTCTTCCGCGCCGGATGGACGCTCGACCTGGCCGAGCGGGTGTGCTCCGGCCCCGAGCTGCCCGAGGACGAGGTGCTGCCCCGCCTGTGCGACCTCGTCGACAAGTCGCTGGTGGCGCTCGACGGGGAGATCGCCGGGCAGGCGCGCTACCGGCTGCTGGAGACGGTTCGCGACTACGCGCTCGAACAACTCGCCGCGTCGGGGGAGGAGAACGAGCTGCGGCACCGCCACCTGCTGGCGCTGGCCGACATGGCGGCCGGGTTCAAGCGGGTGGTGTCACCGGAAAGGCGCATGTCGTGGCCGGTGGTGGAGCGCTACATCAACCTGTTCGACGGGCTCAGGGCCGAGGTCGCCGCGGCCTGCGACTGGTCGATCTCCGCCGGGGAGCCGGAGACCGCGCTCGCCCTGCTGACCGACGTACGGTTCCTGCTGACCGGCTGCGGGCGCAAGGTCGATGCGGCCGACCGGCTCGACCGGCTGCTGGCCCTCGACGCCGCGCGGGTGCCTCCGGCGCTGCGCGGGCAGGCCACGATCCTGCGCGGCGAGCTGGCCCTGGCAGCGGGTGACAGGGAGCACGCCCTGCGGTGGGTCCGTGCCGGGCTGGCCGCCTGCGCCACCGCCCACGACACGTACGGCACGGCCACCGGCCTGGTCGTGATGGCCTGGCTGACGGGCGAGCAGGACCTGCTCGCCCGCGCGCTGGAGGCGGCCGTGCAGTCCGGCGACCGCATCCTGCAGTCGCTGGCTCACAGTGCCAGGGCGGCCGCGGCCCTGCGGCACGGCCGGCTGCGGGAGGCGCGGCGCGCGTACGGCGAGGTGCTGGCGATCAACGAGGAGCTCGACAACCACGTCGGGCGCTCCTCGGGCCACATCGGCCTGGCGCAGGTGGCCAGGGACGCGGGTGATCCCGAGACGGCCAGGCGCCACTACGAGTCGGCGCTGGGCCTGGTCGGGCACGTCGACGCCAGGCAGCACAAGGTGAGCTGCCTGGCCGGGCTCGGCGGGGTGGCGCTCGACCAGGGTGACCTGGCCACCGCCAGGGCCAGGCTCACCGAGGCGCTGATGCTCAGCCGCGACGCCGGCCTGGCCTGCGGCATCGGCAGGCGGCTCGAGGCGTGGGCCGGCCTGGCCGCGGCCGAGGGCGACCACCGGCTCGGGGTGCTGCTGGTCGCGGCCTCCGTGGCGCTGCGGGGCCGCCAGCCCGACGCGCGCACCGAGAACGTCCTGCGGCCCGCGCGGGAGCTGCTCGGCGACGAGATGGTGGCGGTGCTCTGGGCCGAGGGCACGAAGATGACGGCCGACCAGGCGGTGTCCTGCGCGCTCGACGGCACGCGGCCCGACTCGCCCGCGGCGGCGTTCGTCCCCGTCACGCAGGAGAGCAGGCTGACGGCCAGGGAACGCGAGATCGCCGAGCTGGTCGCGCGAGGGCTGAGCAACCGGGCGATCGCGGACGAGCTGGTCATCAGCCCGGCGACCGCCGCGCGCCACGTGGCCAACATCCTGTCGAAGCTCGGCTTCTCCACACGTACACAGATCGCCGCATGGATGATCGGCAGTCGTTGAGCTTCTACACATGTGCAGCGCCGGCCGTCTACATCGTCGAATGGCCATGTCAGAGCATGCGCGAGGATGACCGTCCGGCTTACGGTTCCAACGCGGGGCTCGCCCCGCGTGCGGTCGTCACGCGACCGTGTCGGCCGGGCATCCTCGGAGGGGTGGCGGTCCGGCCGTGGCCGCGTGGCTGCGGGCTCGAGTCGCGCAGGGCTCGGGCCCGCCCGAATAATGCACATCGGCCTACATACATCGGCGGATGCCGGGCACGGTGGGCCGCCGTACGTTGTCGTGCATGAAACGCTCGCCCTCGACCACCGGCACCGTGATCCACGAGGTTTTCCGGCTGGCCTACGGCCGCGGTGACCGGCCGGCGCTCGTCGACCTGCGGGATGGCCGCGTCTACGGTTACCGCGAGCTGGTGACCGAGGTGACCAGGGCGGCCTCCGGCCTGGTGTGCAGGGGCGCGCGGCGTGACCAGGTGGTGGGCGTGCACGTCTCGACGGCGGGCGCGCAGACGCTGGCGGTGCACACGGTGCTGGCCGCGGGTGGGGTGGCGGCGCCCGTCGATCCTGGGCTCGGCGCGTACGATCTGGCCGCGTGGTTGCGGGAGTGCGACGCGCGCACTCTGGTCACCACGCCCGACCTGGCGCCGACCGCGGTGCGTGCGGCCGAGCGGTCCCGGGTGCGGCAGATCGTCTCGCTGGGCGCGGCGCTCGACACGATCGACTTCGGTGACCTCGTCGCGCTCTCGCCCACCGAGCTGCCCGTGCTCGACGCCAGGCATCAGACCGCGCTCCTGCCGGCCGGCGGGCGCCGGTTGTCGCACGCGGACCTGCTGGCCCGGATGGCCGAGCTCGACCGGCCCGTACGCCTGACCGAGTCGGACGTCGTGCTGGCCACCTGGAGCCCCGGCGGCGGCTGGGACCTGCCCGCCCTGATCGCGCTGGGCGTGTCGAAGGGGGCGACGGTGGTCGCCGCGCAGGGCGCCGACCTGGCACGGGGCCATGGCTTCAGCGTCACGGTGGTGTCGGACCCCGGCGGCGTGCTGAGGCGTGCCTGAGCTTATATGCGGACCTGTTACCCGCTCTCCCTTGACGGCGTGGCGGGGAAAGTGGGTTGATAGCCGTTGTTGACAACGTTGTCAAGAATCACCTGCTTCGGGGGGCTTCGAAGGGATGGTGTGCGATGCGACGGTGGTTGGTGGCCGCCTCGATCACGATGGTGAGCGTTCTCGGCCTGACGGCCTGCGGCGGTGGCGGCGGCGAGCAGACGGCACAGTCGCCCGACGCCGGCAGCGGCGGGAAACAGCAGGTTGAGGTCTTCTCCTGGTGGACGGGCCCGGGTGAGGCCGACGGTCTTGCCGCGATGCGGAAGATCTTCGAGGAGAAAAACCCGACCTATACCTTCTTCGATGCGGCGGTGGCGGGTGGCTCCGGCGACAAGGCCAAGGCCCTGCTGCAGTCGAAGCTCCAGGCGGGCACCCCTCCGGACACGTTCCAGGGCCACGCGGGCGCCGAGCTGCAGGGCTACATCAAGGCCGGCAACCTGGAGGACCTGACCGCGCTCTACGACGAGCTGAAGCTCAAGGAGGTCTTCCCCGAGCAGCTCGTCGAGCAGATCAGCGTGGACGGCAAGATCTACTCGGTGCCGGTGAACATCCACCGGTCCAACGTCCTGTGGTTCAACCCGGGCGTGCTCAAGGAGGCCGGGGTGGCCGGGGCGCCCAAGACGATCGAGGAGTTCCTCGCGGCCCTCGAGAAGGTCAAGGCCAAGGGCAAGATCCCGCTGTCGATCGGCGCGGAGTGGACCGCCACCCACGTGCTGGAGAACGTGCTGCTCGGCTCGATGGGCGCCGACGCCTACAACGCCCTGTTCAAGCCGGGCGCCGACTGGAACAGCCCGCAGGTGACCACGGCGCTGCAGAACTTCGCCAAGATCATGGAGTACGCGGGCGACCCGCAGGACGACTGGCAGCCCGCGGCCAAGCAGGTCGCCGACGGCGACGCCGCCTTCAACATCATGGGCGACTGGGCCTACGGCTACTTCCACAACCCGCCGGAGGGCGGCCTGGGCAAGAAGTCGAAGACGGACTTCGACTGGGCGCCCGTTCCCGGCACCGAGGGCACCTACATGTGGCTGTCCGACAGCTTCACCCTGCCCAAGGGCGCGAAGAACCGTGAAGGGGCGGAGGCCTGGCTGAAGGTCGCGGCCAGCAAGGAGGGCCAGGACGCCTTCAACCCGTTGAAGGGCTCCATCCCCGCACGCAAGGACGCCGACGAGTCGCTCTACACCGACTACCTGGCCGACGCGCTGAAGGACTGGTCGAGCAACAAGCTCGCCGGCTCGATCCAGCACGGTGTGGCGGTGAACCAGCCCTGGCTGGCCGCGATCAACGAGCAGGTCGGCCTGTTCCTCGGCACCAAGGACGTCAAGGCCCTGCAGCAGGGGCTGGCCGACGCGGCCACGGCCAACGCCCAGTAGATCGGTTGAGGCCAGGCCGGTGACGACCCGGTAGAAGACCACGCGACGGGCCCGGCAGGCCGCACTCGGCGGCCTGCCGCGTCCGTGGGAGGGATTGCTTGTGAGGCGGGCGCGCACGTGGCTGCCCGGGCTCCTCCTCGTGACGCCGTCGATCATCCTGATCGCCGTCTTCGTGTACGGCATGCTCGGCTGGAACTTCCAGCTGGCCATGACGGACAAGCACGATGAGGTGTCCGAGGGCGAGTTCGTGGGGCTGCAGAACTTCATCGACATCTGGGACCAGCCCCGATGGCACCTGTCGGTCCAGCACGCGATCGTGTTCACGGTCGTGTTCGTGCTGGGGGCGCTGGTGCTCGGCTGGCTGCTGGCGTTCCTCATGGAGAAGGGCATCAGGGGCGAGGGGACGTTCCGGGCGATCTACCTGTTCCCGATGGCCATCTCCTTCGTCGCGACCGGCATCGTGTGGCGGTGGCTGATGAACTCGGGGACGGGCGAGCGGGCGGTGGGGCTCAACCGGCTGTTCGACGCGATCGGGCTGCCGCAGTGGCAGTGGTTCAGGGATCCGGACTGGGGCATGGCGGCGATGGCGCTGCCGGCCGTCTGGCAGATGTCCGGATATGTCATGGCGTTGTTCCTGGCCGGCTTCCGCGGCGTGCCCGAGGAACTGCGCGAGGCGGCCCGCGTGGACGGCTGCAACGAGTGGGGCGTCTACCGGCACGTCGTCCTGCCCCTGCTCAGGCCGGTGACCCTGTCCGCGCTCATCATCCTCGGACACATCTCGCTCAAGGTCTTCGACCTGATCGTCGCGGTGTCGGGCAAGCAGATCATCACCGACGTGCCCGCGGTGTTCATGTGGGTGGCGGTCTTCGACTCCCACGATCCCGCCAAGGGCGCCACGATCGCGTCCTACATCGTCCTCAGCGTGGCGATCTTCGTGATCCCGTACCTGATCTGGTCCGTGCGTAAGGAGAGGCGCCATTGACATCCTCCCCCTCGTAAACGAGGGGGATTCCCACGGTCGCCCGTGAGGATTCCTGCTTCATCGCCGGTTGCCCCGTCCGAGAGGACTCTCGTTGAGGTCTGACACCAGCTCCACAGGCGTTTCAGCTCTCCGCCAGCCCGGCGGCGAGCACGTTCCTGGCCGCGTTGACATCCCGGTCATGGGCCGCGCCGCAGGCGCACTCCCACTCGCGGGCATGCAACGGCATCGTCTCCTGCAAGGCCCCGCACACCGAGCACAGCTTGCTGGAGGCGAACCAGCGATCCACCGCCACCAGCGTCCGCCCGTACCAGGCCGCCTTGTACTCCAGCATCGACCGCAACTCCCGCCAGCTCGCGTCCGAGATGGCGCGGGCCAGGCGGCGGTTCTTGACCAGGTTGCGCACGGTCAGGTCCTCGACGGCGATCGTTTGGTTCTCGCGAACAAGCCGTGTGGTGACCTTGTGGAGGTGGTCCCTTCTGCGGTCAGTAATCCTGGCGTACACCCGGGCCACCTTGAGCCGGGCCTTGGCCCGGTTGTTCGACCCCTTGGCCTTGCGGGCCGGCGCCCGCTGAGCCTTGGCCAGCCTGCGCCTGTCGCGGCGCTCGTGACGCGGGTTGACGATCTTCTCGCCGGTCGAGAGTGTGGCCAGCGCGGTGATGCCCGCGTCCATACCCACCGCGTGCTCCACCGGAGCGAGCGGGGTGATCTTCTCCTCCACCAGCAGGGACACGAACCAGCGGCCCGCCGCGTCCTTCGACACGGTGACCGTGGACGGCTCCGCGCCCTCCGGCAGCGGACGCGACCACACGACCGCCAACGGGGCGTCCATCTTCGCCAGCGTCAACCGCCCCTCGCGCCGGCGGAACGCCGAACGGGTGTACTCCGCCGACGCCCGCGACTTCCTCCTGGTCTTGAACGTTGGGTACTTGGCGCGCTTGGCGAAGAAGTTGGCAAAACCCGTCTGAAGATGGCGCAGCGCCTGCTGC
>NZ_SMLD01000271.1:0-7866 GCF_004352805.1 Nonomuraea mesophila | reverse complement strand
CGGCGGGGGCGGCGGGGCTAGAGTGGCGGGCATGGTGCGGGTCATGGTGGTGGACGACCATCCCATGTGGCGTGACGGGATCTCGAGAGACCTCACCGAGGCCGGCTACGACGTCGTCGCCACCGTGGGCGAGGGGCGGCAGGCGGTCAGGGTGGCCGGCGCGGTCCGGCCGGACCTGGTGGTGCTCGATCTGCGGCTGCCCGACATGCCGGGCCACGAGGTGGCCGCCGGGCTGTCCGGGCTGGAGCCGGCGCCGCGCGTGCTGGTGCTGTCGGCCAGCGCCGAGCAGGACGACGTGCTGGAGGCGGTCAAGGCGGGCGCGTCCGGATATCTGGTGAAGTCGGCGAGCCGGGAGGAGTTCCTCGACGCCGTACGCAGGACGGCCGAGGGCGACGCCGTGTTCACCCCCGGACTGGCCGGGCTGCTGCTGGGCGAATACCGGCGGCTGGCCGCGCAGCCCGCGCCCGCCGAGGGCCCGAGGCTCACCGAGCGCGAGACCGAGGTGCTCCGGCTGGTCGCCAAGGGGCTGTCGTACAAACAGATCGCCGAGCGCCTGGTGCTCTCGCATCGCACCGTGCAGAACCACGTCCAGAACACCCTCGGCAAGCTGCAGTTGCACAACCGGGTGGAGCTGGTGCGATATGCGATCGAGCGGGGCCTCGACGCGGACTAAACTCAGGGGCGCGCGACGTTGGCACCAACACGCCTATTCCCCATCTCCCGGAGGTTCCACCATGACGATGTCTGCCCTGGGCGAGCCGTGCGTGCTGCTCAAGCTGGGCGAGATCGTCCTCAAGGGCAAGAACCGCGAACTGTTCGAACGCCGCTTGATCGGCAACATCCGCGAGGCGCTCCAGCCGCTCGGGATCAAGGTCGACGTGCGCAGGCGGCACGGCGTGATCGCGATCTTCCTGCCCCAGGGCGCCGGTCCCGAGCAGGCCACGGCCGTGGCCGAGCGGGTCGCCGACGTGCCGGGGCTGGTGTGGATCCATCGCGCCTGGCGGGTCGCCAAAGACCCCGACACGGTGCTGAAGGCCGGGCTCGAGCTCGTCGGGGAGAGCGAGCAGGCCAAGCGCGGCGCCCGCTTCGCGGTGCGCTCGCGCCGGCGCGACAAACGTTTCCCCCTGCGCTCCAACGAGCTCGACCGCCTGGTGGGCGGCGCGATCAACGACGAGTACAACCTGCCCGTCGACCTGAAGAACCCCGAGCTGACGGTGTTCATCGAGGTCGACAGGGATGAGGTGTTCGTCTTCACCGACGGCATCCCCGGCCAGGGCGGCCTGCCGGTCGGCAGCAGCGGGCGGGCGCTGGTGCTGATGTCGGGCGGCATCGACTCGCCGGTGGCGGCCTACCGGATGATGCGGCGCGGCCTGCACGTCGACTTCCTGCACTTCTCCGGCATCCCGTTCACGACCTCCGAGTCGATCTACAAGGCGTACGCGCTGGTGCGCAAGCTCGACAGGTTCCAGGGCGGGTCGCGGTTGTGGGTGGTGCCGTTCGGCAAGGCGCAGCAGTCGATCCGCACCTCCGGCCAGGACCGCCTGGCCGTGATCGCGCAGCGCCGGCTCATGCTCAAGACGGCCGAAGAGGTCGCCCACCGCATCCGGGCCGCCGCGCTGGTCACGGGCGACGCGCTCGGGCAGGTCTCCTCGCAGACCCTGACCAACATCACGGCTCAGGACAACGCGGTGGAACTCCCGATCCTGCGGCCGCTGGTGGGCTGGGACAAGACGGAGATCATGGCCGAGGCCCGGCGCATCGGCACGCTGGAGATCTCCGAGCTGCCCGACGAGGACTGCTGCTCCCTGCTGGCGCCCAAGCGTGCGGAGACGCGGGCCAAGATCGACGACCTGAAGCAGATCGAGAAGCGGCTCGACGCCGAGGAGCTGTGCGTGCAACTGGCCGACTCGATCCAGGAGTACACGCTCTAGCGCAGGTTCAGGCGTCGACCTTGAACGGGTCGTGCTCGGCCAGCAGTTTGTCGAGCCTGGCCTGGTCGACGCGGTTGGCGACCTCGGTGAGTTCCTGTCGGTCGCGCACGACCTTGGCCAGCGTGAGCGTCGAGGTGACGACATAGAGCAGCCCGAGGGCGAGGAAGGCCCTGATCCACCCCTCGGCGGGCAGGTAGATCAGGGCGATCGTCACCGAGGCGATCGAGACGGCGAACGACAGGATCGCCTGGGCGTAGAACGCGCTGGTCTGCGTGGGCTGAAGGCGCTTGGTCATGCGCTCATCGTGACGCCGGGACGGAGTCCGGCGCATGGGGACTCGTACTCAAGTTACCCATGAGTACGGCCGGCGCGTTCGTGGCGCGGCCGGCCGTCTCCCGCAGGCTCGTGGCAGATGGCAGATGGCAGATGGCAGATGGCAGATGGCAGATGGCAGATGGCAGATGGCAGATGGCGGACGGCGGTCAGGTCAGGCGGTGACGGCGGCCGCGGGCGACTTGCCGAGCAGCGCGGGGAAGTCGGTCATGACCTGGGCCAGCTCGCCCAGGTCGGCGTCGACGAGCGCCTGAGGGCCGTCGACGAGCGCCTGCTCCGGATGCGGGTGCACGTCGATGATCACGCCGTCGGCGCCGGCCGCGACGGCCGCGCGGGTCAGCGGCAGCACCAGGTCGCGCCGGCCGCCCGAGTGCGACGGGTCGACGATCACCGGCAGGTGCGACAGCCGCTGCGCCACCGGGACGGCCGAGACGTCCAGCGTGTTGCGCGTCGCCGTCTCGAACGTCCTGATGCCGCGCTCGCACAGCACGATGTCCAGGTTGCCGCGCTGCGCGATGTACTCGGCGGCCATCAGCCACTCCTCGATCGTGGCGTTCATGCCGCGCTTGAGCATCACCGGCCGCCCGGCCGCGCCGACCGCCTGCAGCAGCGAGAAGTTCTGCGCGTTGCGGGTGCCGACCTGCAGCATGTCGGCGTACGACGCCACCAGCTCGACGTCCTGGGCGTTCACGACCTCCGTCACGATCGGCAGCCCGGTCTCCTCGCGCACGTCGGCCAGGATCCGCAGGCCCGCCTCGCCCAGCCCCTGGAACGCGTACGGGGACGTACGCGGCTTGAACGCCCCGCCGCGCAGCAGCACCGCACCCGCCGACTGCGCCATCCTGGCCGCCTCCAGCGTCTGCTGGGGCGTCTCCACCGCGCACGGCCCCGCGATCAGCGTCACGGTGTCGGGGCCGATCGGCACGCCGCCCACGTGGACCGTGGAGCGTTCCGGATGGTTCTCCCGGCTGACCAGCTTGTACGGCGTCGTCACCCGCATCACCTCGCGCACGCCCGGCATGCCGCGCAGCCCGGCCGCGTCGAGCTGGGTCACGTCGCCGACCAGGCCGACGATCGTGCGGCGCACGCCCTTGCTGACGAAAGCCTCGACCCCGGCCGCCTGGACGACCGACACGATCGAGGTGAGATCGCCCGGCGTGGCCTCGGGGCCCATCACGATCACCATCTGCTTCTCCTTCTGCCTGTGAAAACACGAAAGGCCCCGGATCCTGACGGACCCGGGGCCTTTCGTTCGCCTGTCTGCTAGCGCAGCGTCAGATGGCGAACGGACTCGGGTCCGTCGCCATACCAAAACCAGAACGCTGTACGCATAGACCTCAATCGTAGCGCACCGCACCCGCCCGCGAGGCATCCCCGGTCCGATGGCAGGATGGCCCAAGACGCGAGACCGGTGAGGGGAGTGATCGTGGAGGAGTCGCGCCTGCCTCCAGGCCAGTACGTCCCGCGCGGCAGACCTGTGATCCACTACGGCAGGGTCCCCACCTTCAAGCCCGGCAGCTGGGACTTCCGCGTGTTCGGGGCCACCGCCACCGGCGAGGAGCACCGCTACACCTGGGAGGAGTTCGAGCGGCTGCCCCGCACGACCCGCCTGGCCGACTTCCACTGCGTCACCAAGTTCTCGCTCATGGCCAACGAGTGGCGCGGCGTCGCCCCCGCCACGATCATCGGCGCCTCCCCGCCCGACCCCGGCGTGCGCCACGTGATGATCTGGGCCGAATACGGCTACAGCGCCAACCTGCGGATGTCCGACTTCACCGCCCCCGACACGCTGTTCGCCCTGGAGTTGGACGAGAAGCCGCTCAGCCTCGACCGGGGCTACCCGCTGCGGCTGGTGGTGCCTCACCTGTACGCCTGGAAGAGCGTCAAGTGGGTGCGCGGCATCGAATACCTCCTGGAGGACCGCCGCGGCTTCTGGGAGGACCGCGGCTACCACAACGTCGCCGACCCCTGGCGTGAGCAGCGCTACTCCTACCAGGAAGAACCCGGTGAGGGCCCGCCCTAGCGAGAGATCGTTGTCACATAGGGTTTTGCCCCGGGCACCCTGCGTTGTTGGCTACGGTGGCCCGCATGCTGACTGGCGTGGCGCTGCTCCTGCCGGCCTTCGTCGCAGGCTACGTGCTGGCCCGGACGCGGTCGCGCCGCGACCTGCTGCCGCGGGGCCGCCGGTCGGACGAGGCGACGTTCACCACCTTGCACATCGCCGCGCTGGCGGCGCCGGCCCTGCGCGCGGGGCTCGGCCGCGACTCCGCCCGCAAGGCCGTCCGGCACCTGCGCACGCTGCTCGGCACCCACGCCGTCGCGATCACCTCGGCCGAAGCGGTGCTGGCCTGGGACGGGCCGCCCTGTGGCGACGTGCTCGCCCACGCCCGCGCCACACTGGCCGCGGGGCGGGCCCAGGTGTTCCCAGGAGAGCCGTACGCGGCGGTGGTGGTGCCGCTGACCGTGGACGGCGCGGTCGTGGGCACGCTGGCGGCCCACGACGACGAGGTCAGCGCCGCGCTCGTGCGTACCGTCACCGAGGTCGGCCGCTGGGTCTCCGGCCAGCTCGAACTGGCCGACCTGGACGCCTCGCGGCAGCGCGCGCTGGATGCCGAGATGCGCGCGCTGCGCGCCCAGATCTCGCCGCACTTCATCTACAACGCGCTCACGACGATCGCCTCGTTCGTCCGTACGAACCCCCGCCGCGCCCGCGAGCTGCTGCTCGACTTCGCCGACTTCGCCCGCTACGCCCTGCGCAGGGCCAACGACTTCACCACCCTGGCCGACGAGCTGACCTGTGTCGACCGCTACCTGCTGCTGGAACGTGCCCGCTTCGGCGACAAGCTGCGCTTCAGCGTGCAGGTGGCGCCGGAGGTGCTGCCGGTGCCCGTGCCGTTCCTGTGCCTGCAACCGCTGGTCGAGAACGCCATCAAGCACGGCATGCGCGGCAACGGGGGTGCCGGGGAGGTGCGGGTCGTGGTGCGCGACGCGGGCCCCGAGGCGCACATCACCGTCGAGGACGACGGCGCGGGGATGGATCCGGAGTGCGCGCGGCGCATGCTCGACGAGGAGCCCGCGCGCGAGGGCGGCGGCATCGGGCTGGCGAACGTGGACCTCAGGATGCGCCAGATCTACGGCGACGGCTACGGGCTCGTCGTGGAGACCGCGCTGGGCGCCGGTACCAAGGTGAGGCTACGCATACCGAAGACGCAACTTAGCGCATAGTAGTCAATTCATTACGCTAAGCTCGCTTGCCTCTTGTGGCCTCTGCTTTTCTACGGCAGCGTGGTGCACATGCTGAGAGTTCTGGCCGTCGACGACGAAGTGCCGGCTCTGGAGGAGCTCGCCTACTTGTTGCGCCAGGACGACCGGATCGAGCAGGTCACGACCGCGGCCGACGGCGTCACCGCGCTGCAGGACATGGTGCAGATGATCGGCGCGGGAGAGCGGCTCGACGGCGTCTTCCTCGACATCCGGATGCCCGGGCTCGACGGGCTCGACCTCGCCCGGCTCGTCGGCGGCTTCCCCAGCCCGCCCCGGCTGGTGTTCGTCACGGCGCACGAGGAGTGCGCGGTGCAGGCGTTCGAGCTGGAGGCGGTCGACTACCTGCTCAAGCCGGTCAGGGCCGAGCGGCTGGCCGAGGCGGTGCGCAGGCTGGAGGCCGCCGCCGCGCCGGCCGTCGAGCCCGGCCACGACGACGTGATCCCGGTCGAGCTGGGCGGGCGCACCCGCTTCGTGCCCCAGCAGGCCGTCTGGTTCGCCGAGGCCAAGGGCGACTACGTGCGCCTGCACACCGTCGACGGCAGCTACCTGGTGCGCATGTCGCTGGCCGCGCTCGAACGACGCTGGTCCGAGGCCGGGTTCATCCGCATCCACCGCAGCACGCTGGTGTCGGCCAAGCACGTCACCGAGCTCAGGTTCGAGGGCGGGCGGGTGTCGCTCACCGTCGGCACCGAGACGCTGCAGGTCAGCAGGCGGCACAGCCGCCAGGTGCGCGAGCAGCTCGTACGCCAGCACAGAGACGTGATCTCGTGACGGCCGGCCGGGGAACGGTCCGGTGACGGCGGAGCGCCGCGTCGTCGTGCCACGCCGGCCGGTCGCCCTCGGGCGTGGCCGGTGGCGGGCCGAGGCCGACGGCCGGCAGGTCCCGCCCGACGTGCCGGCCATCGTCAGGCGCCAGTTACGGCAGGCCATGCTGACCGTGGCCGCCGTCGCCGCAGTGCTGACGGGGGTGCCCGTCATCGCCATGTGGGTGCCCTCGCCCGAGGTCTGGGTGGTGCTGTCACTGGCCGCCCAGGCCGCCTGGGTGGGGCTGGCCGTGGTGCAGCTGAGGCGGGCGGAGCGGCTGGAGAAATGACCGTCGCGGTGCTCACCGGGATCGCCTTCGTCGTCGTGCTGGGCGTGATGGTGGGCGCCGCGCGGCCGCGCCGCTCCAGCGGGCTGGCCGACTTCCACGTGGCGGCCAGGCAGGTGCCGCCCTGGTGGAACGGCGCCGCGATGTCCTCCGAGGTCACCTCGGCCGCGGCCTGCCTGGGCACCGCCGGGCTCATCGCCACCCACGGCGGGCCGATGTTGTGGTATCCCGTCGGGGCCGCCGCCGGGTTCGTCGTCATCCTGGCCCTGGTCGTGGCGCCGCTGCGGCGCTCGGGGACGTACACGCTGCCCGACTTCGCGGGGTGGCGGCTGCGCTCGGCCCGGCTGCGCCCGTTCACCGCCTGTTTCCTCCTGGTGATCGGGCTGGCGTTCATGGTCGCTCAGCTGCACGCCGCCGGGATCGTGGTGCGGCTGCTGACGGGGCTGCCGCCGTGGTTGGGGTGGGCGGCCGTGGGCGCGGCGACGCTGGGCGTGGCGCTCGCGGGAGGGCTGGGGAGCGTGACGAGCCTGCAGGCCTCGCAGTTCTGGCTGAAGCTGGTCGTCTTCCTCGGCGTCGGCGCCATCTGCTGGTGGATGTCGGGCGCGCGGCCGGTCGCGCTGTTCGAGGGCTCCTACCGCGTCGGCGTCGCCGGGCTGGCAGGAGCAGGCGACCCGTCCCTGCCCGGGGTGCTGGCCGTGCTGCTGGCGTGCGCGCTCGGCACGATGGGGCTGCCGCACGTCATCGTCCGCGTCTACACCAACAGGGACGCCCGTGGCGCCCGGCGGTCGATCGTGGCGGCCCAGGTGATGCTGGCGGTGTTCTCCGTCGTGCCGCCGTTGTACGGCGTGCTGGGGCACCGTCACGCGCGTGACGCGGCGGCGGACGAGATCGTGCTCCTGCTGCCCGCCAGGATGTTGCCCGGGGCCGCCGGGGAGGTGCTCACCGGGGTGCTGGCCGCCGGGGCGTTCGCGGCGCTGCTCGCGACCATGGTGGCCGTGCTGGTGGCCGTGGGCGGCGCGGTGTCGGCGTGCGTGCCTCCGGCCGGCGCGCGGTCCTTCCGCGCCGCCGTGACCCTGGTGCTGCTGGCGGCGCTCGCCCTGACCGCGGCCAGCACGCCGCGGGAGTCGGTGGCGCTGGTGGTGGTCGGTTTCACGCTGTCCGCCGCCACGTTCTGCCCGATGCTCGTGCTCGGCATCTGGTGGCGGCGGCTGACGGACGCCGGGGTGGCGGCGGGGTTCACCCTGGGGG
>NZ_SMLD01000270.1:0-7955 GCF_004352805.1 Nonomuraea mesophila | reverse complement strand
ATGACGCGCGGGCGCTGCTGGACTCCCGAGGGGTGCCGGCCGAGTCGCGCGAGCCGCTGCTGGCCTTCGCCGGCGGTCATCCGTTGGCGCTGCTGCTGGGCGCGGCCGTGGCGGTGAAGGACGGCGGGGCCGGCAGGTGGACACCGGATCAAGGCGTGGTGGGCACGTTGCTGGATGAGCTGGTGGGCGAGCTGCCGTCGGCGGCGCACCGGCAGGCTCTGGAGGTCTGCGCGCATGCGCACACGACGACGGAGGATCTGCTGCGGGCGGCCCTGCCGCAGGACGCCGCGGCGTTGTTCCAGTGGTTGCGGCGGCTGCCGTTCGTGCAGTCGTGCGGTCTCGGGTTGTTCCCTCATGACGTGGTGCGCCAGGTGGTGGAGGCGGACCTGCGCTGGCGCGACCCGGAGGGGTACGCGGCGATGCACGACCGCATCCACGCCCACCTGGCGGACAGGGTGCGTACGGCGAACGACGTGGACGTACCCGGCGCGGTGGCGGCGCTGCTCCACCTGCGTCACGGAGCCCCGGCCGGTTCGCACCGCTGCCGCGAGGAGGAGTTCCAGGAGGAGCCGGTACGGCCGGAGGACGTCGGCACGCTGGTCCAGGTGGCGACGGCGGCGGAGGGCGCGGTGTCCGCGAGGTGCGCCGCCTTCTGGGCGGAGCGGCAGCCGGAGGCGTTCCGGATGTACCGGCGGAGCGGAACCGGCGAGCTCGTCGCGTTCTCCGCCTGGCTGCGCCTGGAGCAGCTCGACGAGGGAGAGCTTGCGGCCGATCCCGTCGTGGCAGCGGCGTGGACGCACGCGCGGGCCACCACGCCGTTGCGCGCCGGTGAACACGTGGCGGTCGGCCGGGTGTGGGTGCTGCCGCCGTACCGCGAGCACGCGCCGCTGCCGGAGGCGATCCGGTGGCGGATGATCGCCAACTGTCTGCGGGCCGAGCGCATGGCATGGTCCTCCATCGCGCTACGGCAGCCGGATCGGGCATGGGCGGAGGAACTACGGCATTACGGGATGCGTACCCTCTCCGAACAGCCGCGGCTGGGCGAGGACTCCTACACCCTGTTCGTCCACGACTGGCGCGCGGTGCCGGCGCAGGCCTGGCTGGAGCGCATGAACCGCCCGCCCGCCGCGGCCCCGCCCGGCGGCCCGAGCGCCGCCACGGCGGAACTGGAGGTGTTGTCGCAGGCGCAGTTCGCCGAGGCGGTGCGCAAGGCGCTGCGCCGGTTGTCGCGGCCGGATGCGCTGGCCGCCTCCCCGCTGGCGCGCACCAGGCTGATCGCCGAGCGGGCCGGGCAGGATCCCGCCGTGGCGCTGGGCGACGTGCTCCGCGAGGCGATCGAGGAGTTGCGGGAGGATCCGCGCGCGGTCAAGTTTCACCGGGCGCTGTCCGTCACGTTCCTCCGCGGGACTCCCACCCAGGTGCTGGCCGCGGAACGGCTCGGCCTGCCGTTCACCACCTACCGCCGTCACCTGGCGGGCGGCGTCGAACGGGTCTGCGCCGTCCTGTGGCAGCGGGAACTGTACGGCCCTGGCGCGCCGGCGTCCCGGTCCACCTGACCCGCCGCGTCGTGGCCACGCCGTACGCGATCAGTCGGCGAGCGCGTAGGCGGCCGCCGCCTGCGCGTGCAGCCGGGCGCTCGGCAGCACCGGGATGGCGCCGTCCTTCTCGCCGACCAGCAGCTCGATCTCAGTGCAGCCGAGGACGACGGCTTCGGCGCCGTCGTCCGCGAGAGCGTCGATGATCTGGGCGTACGCGTCCCTGGACGACTCCCGGAGCACCCCGCGCACCAGTTCGTCGAAGATCACGCTATGGACCAGTTCGCGCTGCTCACGCCGGGGGACGACCACGTCGAAGCCGTGGGCGGCCAGCCGGTCCCGGTAGAAGGGCTGCTCCATGGTGAACCGGGTGCCCAGCAGGCCGACCTTGCGCATGCCCCTGGCGCGGATCTCGGCGCCCACCGCGTCGGCGATGTGCAGCACGGGCACGTTCACGGCCCGCTCCACGTCGTCGCTCACCCGGCTGAAGGTGTTGCTGCAGATGAGCAGCAGGTCGGCGCCGAGATCCGCCAGTTGCCCGCCGGCACCGGTCAGCATCGTGCTCACCTCGTCCCAGCGGCCGGCGAAGATGAGGTCCTCGACGGTCGTATAGTCGACCGACCAGATGAGGCTGTTGGCGGAATGGCTGCCGCCGAGTCGCTCGCGTACCCGCTGGTTGATGATCTGGTAGTAGATGACCGTCGATTCCCAGCTCAATCCGCCGATGAGACCGATAGTGCGCATGAAAACCCCGTTTCTCCAGCTCGTGCCGGCAGGCTAGACGCGGTGCCTGCTCACTCTGAAGGCCGGAAGCTGCCCAGCCCTCCGGCCCCACGACCGGTCAGGCGCCGGCCAGCGCGCGGGCGCACGCACCGAGCCCGATCTCGCTGGAGGCCTTGACGAACACCACGTCTCCAGGTTCGAGCAGCGCGGTGGCCAGGCTGACGGCTGCGGCCACGTCCTCGACGGTGTGGACGGCCATCTCCGGGTTCGACGACTGTGCCGCCTGCGCCATCGCGAGTGGATCCCCTGCTCCGACCGCGATCAGCACGTCGAAGCGGAGGCCGGCGACCAGCCGGCCCGTCTCCGCGTGCCGGGCGCGCGAGGCGTGCGCCTGCTGCCCCATCGCGCCGAGCACGGCGACGGTACGACGGGCGCCGGCCAGCGCTTTCACCGCCCGAAGCCCGGCCCGCATGGATTCCGGGCTGGCGTTGTAGGCGTCGTTGACGATGGTGACGCCGTCGGGTCGTTCGGCGACTTCCAACCGGCCCGCTGAACGCCGCCGTGCCGCGCTCAGCCCGTCGGCGATCCGGGCGGCTTCCAGGCCCAGTACGGTGGCGACGGCGGCGGCGGCCACGGCGTTGTCCACCTGGTGCTCACCTATGAGGCCGAGCTCGACCGGGGCGCGGCCGGAGGGCGTCACCAGCTCGAACGCGGTCCGCGCCCCGGCGGTCATCCGTACGTTCCGGGCTCGCACCTGCGCCTCCGCCGACCGGCCCCACCACAGGACCTGCGCCCTCGTACGGCCCGCCATGCCCCTGACGTACGGGTCGTCGGCGTTGAGCAGCGCGAACCCGTCCGCCGGAAGCGCCTCGACCAGCTCGCCCTTGGCCTCGGCCACGTCGGCGGGCCCGGCTCCCATGCGCTCCACGTGCGCGGTGCCGACGTTGAGCACCAGCCCTACCTGCGGCGGCGCGAGCCCGGTCAGATACGTCAGGTCGCCCTTCCTGCCCGCGCCCATCTCCAGCACCAGGTACCGGGTGGCGGCATCGGCGCGCAGCACGGTCAGCGGCAGTCCGAGCTCGTTGTTGAACGACCTGTCGGTGGCGACCGTCGCGGCGTGCCGTTCGAGCACCTGGGCCAGCAGGTCCTTGGTCGTGGTCTTGCCCACCGAGCCGGTCACGCCGATCACGGCTGGGCCGATGCGGTCGAGCAGGTGCCTGGCCAGCAGGCCGAGCGCGACCTGGACGTCCTCGACCACGAGGGCGGGCACGCCGACGGGCCTCGAGGCCAGCACGGCGACGGCGCCGCCCGCGACGGCGCCGGCCGCGTGATCGTGACCGTCGACGTTGGCGCCGGCCGTCGCGGCGAACAGGCCGCCGGGCAGCACCTCGCGGGAGTCGACCGCCGAGGGCGCCGTCACCGTCGCCTGCGGGTCGGGCACGTCATGCAGGCTCGCGCCGACGACCCGCGCGATCTCGTCCAGCGTCATGGGGATCACGAGCGGCTCCTGGCGAACGCCAGGTCGATGAGGCGGCGCAGCAGGTCCGGGTACGGGACCCCGCTGGCGGCCCAGGTCCTGGCGTAGACGGAACGGGGGGTGAAGCCGGGCATTGTGTTGATCTCCAGCACGTACAGGCGTCCGGTGCCCTCCTCGTAGAGGAAGTCGACACGGGACAGGCCGTAGCCGCCGATCGCCCGGTACGCGCGCAGGGCCAGCTCGCGCATGTCCTCGGTCACGCGCTCCGGCAGCGCGGCGGGGATGGTGGCGATCTCGGCTCCGCTGAGGTATTTCGCCTCGTAGTCGAGCCAGTCGCCGGGCACGATGAGCTCGCCGGGCACCGAGACGTCCGGCGCGTCATGGCCGCCGAGCACGCCGCAGATGATCTCGCGGGCCGTCACGCCCTGTTCGACGACGATCATGCCGTCGTAGGTCAGCGCCAGGTCCACGCCCGCGCGCAGTTCCTCCATGGAGGTGACACGCGAGACGCCGATGGAGGAGCCCATGCCGGCCGGTTTGACGTACATCGGCCAGTGCAGCGACTTCACCAGATCCCAGGGGGCGGTGGTGCTGCGCCACTCATGCTCGGTGAACCACACATGGGGAGTGACCGGAATGTCCTCCGCCATGAACGCGCGCCGCATCGCGACCTTGTTCATGCCCACGGCCGAGGCCAGCACGCCGCAGCCGACGTACGGGATGCCCAGCGTCTCCAGGAGCCCCTGCACGACGCCGTCCTCCCCGAACGGCCCGTGCAGCACGGGGAAGACCACGTCCGCCAGATCGGGCCGTAGTTCCACGGGCCATCTGCCCCGCCGGTCGATGATGACGGCGACGGGCTCGTACAGATCTGCGGGCAGAGCGTCGAGCACGGCCTGAGCCGACTGCAGCGACACCTCATGCTCGGCCGACGGCCCGCCCGCCAGCACGGCCACGCGCACACGTTCACTCACGATCGATCAGCCTTTCCCACGGCAGGACCAGCCCGCCGAGTGTCGGCGCTTCGTGTGCCCGGTTACGAGGCCATTCGCTGCCCGCTTCGGGCCGGTTCGGTTCGCCCGCCCGGCCGTCGGAGGGGAGCGCCGGGTCGCGTACGTGCCCGCCCTGCGTGGCTGAGTTGCTGTCTGCGGGCTTGTGAGGGAGGCTCTGGTGTCGGTTTGTCCTGAAGTGGGCAGCAGGCGCTCAGCGGCATGATGAACCGTCCAGCGGGCCGCGAATTCGTCGATCCGGCCCGTGGGGCAGCTCGCACCTCTAGCATGACGTTCCCCGCGGGATCCGGTCGTCGAGAGCTCCGCCGGACGCGGCCGTTGCCTGATTCTTCAGCGCCGAGGTGTTTCACCACGGAAAGTAGTACTACACTGTGTAGAGCTTCGCCTTGGTGGTACTGCTCCCACGGGAGTAGTACGAAGTCAACTCAGGGCGGACGCGCTCGCCACCCGAAAGCAGGCATGCTCACCGGGTTCGCACGTCCAAGGCGGGCGACGGGAAGACACAACGCAAGCCTGGAGGAAACCGATGCGCCTGCGTCACGATGACGGAACGCTCGTTCACCTCGCCTACAACGCAGGCGTCCACCCCGCTGAGGACCTGGAGAACCTGATCGCCCATCTGACCCGCTACGCCGTGCCGGTGCGCAAGCGGCTGGGGGTCGAGCGGATGGGCATCGGGCTGTGGTTGTCGCCGGCCGTCGCCGACCACCTCACGGCCGACCGCATCGAGCTCGTACGCCTGCGCCGCTCCCTGGAGGAGCGCGGCCTCGAGGTCGTCAGCCTCAACGGCACGGGGGGACGCAACCAGGAAGTGCCCGGCCCCGACTGGGCCAAGCCCGAGCGCTACCGCTACACGATGGCGCTGGCCAAGATCCTGGCGTTCCTGCTTCCCGAAGACGTACGGTTCGGGAGCATTTCGACGATACCGATCGGGTGGCGCCGCGACTGGCCCGCCGACCTGCACTCCATCGCCACCCGCCGGCTCGAACGTCTGGCGCGCGAGCTGCGCGGCATCCACAGCGTGACCGGCAAGACCATCAGGGTCGGGTTCGAGCCGTGGCCCGGGTGCGTGCTGGAGACGACCGAGCAGGCGCTGGAGCGGGTGGGCGGCATCGACTCCGAGCACCTGGGCGTGTGCCTCGACGCCTGCCACCTGGCCGGCGGCGCGGAGGAGGCGGGCGTGGCGCTCAAGGGGCTGGCCGAGGCCGGCGCGCCGGTGGTCAAGCTGGGGCACGTCCACAGCCACACGGGAGAGACGCCGCGCAGCACGGGCGCCGTGTTGCACGACACGCTGACGGCGATGTTGTCGGGGACGGTCAGCGGGAGCGCGCACATCGAGGTGGAAACGCACAACCTGATGGTGCCTGGGCGGGCCAAGGGGCCGGGGGCGCTGGTGTCGCTGCTCGCCGACGAGCTGGACTGGGCCCGTACGAACCTGACCAGCCTGGGCCTGCAGCTCGCCGCCTAGAAGGTATTGATCCTGCCCGCTCGAACGCGGCGTCGTCCCGAGCGGGCAGGCGGTGCCCCGGCGCCGGGCCTGCTGGTCAGAGCGAGCCGAACCAGCCGGGGGTGTCCAGGCGCCAGAGGCCGTCCGGGGTGAGCTTGCGCAGGTCGGCTTCGAGGGCGTGCAGCCGGTCCGCGCCGAGTTCGTCCGCCCAGCGGGCGCGCAGGTCGTCGAAGATGCGGGCCGAGCGGGTCAGCGCGTCCATCCCGTACGGCGTGAGCCGGGCGATCTTGCGCCGGGTGTCGTGGGAGTCGGTGGTCCTTTCGACGTAGCCGACGCGTTCGAGGGTGTCGATGGTCTTGCCCGCGGCCTGTTTGGAGACGCCGAGCATGCGGCCCAGTTCGACGGCGGTGGTGCCGCGCGGGCCGATCGCCTGCATGACGAACCCGTGCATGGGCCGCAGGTCAGGGTGACCTTGGCGGGCCAGCTCGGCGTGCAGTTCGTCGATCAGCATCCTGAAGGCGAGCAGCAGGCGGAGCGGAAGTTCGAAGCCAGGGGCGTCACTTGACATGATAGACAACCTGATTGACTATATGGACAAATCGGTTGCCTATCTTAGGAGGTTCAGGGCGTGACTGTCATTCGTGACGCCGAGGCGCGGCGGACGCAGACCCCTGGAGGGGTCATGACGACGTTCGCCTCGCCGGCGCAGGGAGGGGCCTCGCGGGCGATGTGGCGCGTGGACGTCGGACCGGGCAAGGCTGGGCCCGTCCATGACTTCGACAGCGAACAGGTGTGGAGCTGGACGGCCGGAGCGGCCGTGGTCGAACTGGGCGGTGACCGGTTCGAGGTCGCGGCGGGCGACACCGTCGTCATGCCCCCGCGCACGGTGCGGCGCGTGCTCGCCGATCCCGGCAGCGGCTACACCGCCGTCGTCACCGCCCCGGCGGGCGCCAGGGCTCTGGCTGAGGACGGCGCCGACTACGGCGTTCCGCCGTGGATCGTCTGAGGAGGAAGATCACCATGGCTGTTGTCCAGTCCGCTGATTCCCGCAGGATCGAGACGCCCAACGGCGTCATGACCACGCTCGCCTCCCCCTCGCAGGGAGAGGCCGGGCAGGCCGTGTGGCGGGTGGAGGCCCATCCCGGCATGGTGGGGCCGGTGCACGCGTTCGACACCGAACTGGTGTGGACCTGGCTCGACGGCGCGGCCGTCGTCGAGCTCGGTGGCGAGCGGTACGAAGTCGGCCCGGGGGACACCATGGTGTTGCCCGCCGACGTGAGCAGGCAGATGTTCGCCGACTCCGGGCGCGGGTTCGTCTCCATCGTCGCCGCGCCCGCGGGGGCCCGCGTCTACAACCCTGGGGGCGTGTCGGAACCGGACGCCTGCGACCTGGCCCCCAAGGGCACGGAACGTACCGTCCCGCCCTGGGCCCGCTGACCGCCCAGCGGCCCCTCGTACCCACTCCCCGGCCCCGGCCGGCGCGGCGGTGAGGCCGCGCGTCGTGGTCTTCCCCCTGCTCCGCCAGGCGTCCCACCGCCCGGCCGGCGTCCCACCACGCACCTGCCGGCCCGGCGGCACGAGCGACCGCCCGGCCAGCAGGTGCGTGGTGACGTTACGGGCGCCGGCTCGGGCGGACAGCTAGGTTGCGGCGTTCTGAGCGCCGGTTCGGGTGGGGAGGGCGGGGCGGCGTTGTGAGTGCCGGTTTCCGCGGAAGGCGTGTTGCGGTGTTCTGGGGGCCGATTCACGTGGGCAGGTGGTGGGGG
>NZ_SMLD01000026.1:0-76809 GCF_004352805.1 Nonomuraea mesophila | reverse complement strand
CCCGACGCCCCCGCCACCCATCACGACGTGGGCGCCCATCACGACGTGGGCACCCATGACGGGCGTGGCATTCAACCGGGCAGCACCGGTTCGCCGGACGGTGGCGTCGTTACCGCAGCCGGTGGTCACGGCCCGGACCAGGACGGCGAGTCGGCGGGAGGCGGCGGGAACCCGGGGAACGGCGAGACGGGCACCGGCCTCATCGCGGCGACCATCCCCGCGGGCCGCATGGCGACGCCCACCGACGTGGCCCACGTCTGCCTGTGGCTGGCGGCCCCCGGCTACGTGACCGGCGCCGAAGTGCGAGTGGACGGCGGCGGCGAGATCCCAGCCTGGCGTCACCTGACCGCCTGACGCCCACCAGCCCCGACCTCCAACCGAGCCCGCCCTGCCACCGAGCCCGCCCTGTCACCGAGCCCGACGCGTCACCGAGCCCGAGCCCGACCTGTCACCGAACCCGACCCGTCACTCCTGAGCCGAGCCCGGAGTCCGACGCCGAGCCCTGCGTCCGACGTTCGGCGGCGTAACGGGGGTGGATCGGGGTCGGGATTCCTTGATATTTCTGCATGATCCTTAAGGGAGGCCCGAGTGAACATCTGTGCCGGCCGCGTGGTGATCGTGACGGGCGCCGGCCGGGGCATCGGCAGGGAACACGCCTTGGCCGCCGGCTGGCGGCACGGCCCCCGCGTGGACCGCGGCGCCCGGTGGGAGCCGGAGGAGGTCGCCGCCGCGGTCGCCACGCTCATGGAGTCCGCCCCGCCGCCGGAGCCGGTCTACGGGAGCCGGGTCAGTAGGTGACGGTGATCCGGCGAGCCGGTCCGTCCACGCGGATCGCCCCGCCGACGGGGATCACGAGTTGCGGGTCGGTGTGGCCGAGGTCGACGTCGAACACCGCCATGGTGCCGGGGGCGTACTCGTCGAGTGCCCGCAGGACGGCCTCGCGCTGTTGCCGGCGGAAACGTTCCCTCTCCTGGGGGCCGAGCGGCTGCTCGAACGACCAGCTCTTGGCCCTGCCCATGAGCAGCGCGGAGAACTGCCGCAGCAGCCCGCGTTCGCCCATGTTGCGAAGGATGCGGTAGACCTCGTCGGCGCGCGGCATCTCCTCGGTGGTCTCCAGGAAGAGCACGTTGCCGGCGTAGGTCTCCGGCGCTCGCACCGCGCGGTCCGCCATCAGCAGCCACGAGATGATCTCCAGGCTTCCGCCCCAGCCGATCCCTTCGACCACCTGGTCGCCGTTGTGCCATGACCAGCCGTCGCCGGGTTCCGTCTCGGGTTCGGAGTCGAAGGTGCGAGGGTCGTCCCAGGGGCGGTTGACGTCGCCGTAGGAGCTTGAGGGGGTGAGCTCGTACGGGCCGGAGGTGAACAGCGCCGCGCGGAAGGAGTCCGCGGTCGACGGGTGCATCGCGCCCGGCCGTCCGAGCTCGACCATGACCGAGCAGCCGTGGTAGCTCACGATGCCCAGCTCGCGCAGGAACAGGAGCAGGTTCGTGTTGTCGCTGTAGCCGAAGAACGGCTTGGGGTCGGCCCGCAGCACATCGGCGTCGAGGTGGGGCAGGACGGTGATCTGGTCGTCGCCTCCGATGGTGGCGATCACGGCCCGGATGGTGGGGTCGGCGAAGGCCGCGTGGATGTCGGCGGCTCTTTGCTGGGGCGTTGCCCCCATCTTCCGGGTCGTCGGATATTCGACCGTCTCCATCCCGAAGTCGTCATGAAGTCTGCGCAGTCCCAGCTCGTAGGGCATGGGGAAGAGGCCGGGCAGTCCGGACGAGGGGGACAGCACCGCCATGCGGTCTCCGGGCCTGGGCTTGGCGGGGCGGAGCGGATGTGTCATCGGACGATGGTAGAAGGTGCCGCGCCTGGCGCCCGACCGCTGTATCGAGCCCGCTCGCGACCGGGTCATGGCCGAACAAAATTCTGATAACACAGAGCTACTATTCGGCAACCTACAGTTATATGCTCGCACTGACCTTGATCCGCTGAGGTCAACAAAGGTCAATGGGGCTGGTGATGCGCCTTCGGGCCCATGGTGTGCCGCCCGCCCCGGCGACAGCCATTTCGGTGAAGGAGCAGAAGTGATCAAAAGGGTGTGCGCCGCGGCCGTGGTGTCGGCGGTCGCCGGCGGGCTGATGTTCGCCGTCCCCGCTCACGCTGAAGACGCAGCCGGTCCCTGGGATGGGCGCTCATGGGCGGCCAACTGGAGTCGCAACAGCGACTCCACCCAGACCGGCAACAACTTCGCCGACGTCTTCGCCGTCAATCGCGGACGCGACGACTCGACGAACGTCAACAACGTCAACGGCATAGCCCCGACCGCCACCAACGGCGGCATCACGGTGATCTACATCTTCGACTGACCGGCTGCCGTCCGACCAACCCGAACAGACACCCCAACAGTGAAAGGACTTCACATGAAGAAGCTCTGCGTGTCCGGCATCGTCGTCGCCGCCGCGACCGGGATGGCTCTCATGTCGGCCCCCGCGTTCGCCGACACCAACGCCGGCAACGCCAGCCGCAACCGTAACGCCATCCAGTCGGGCAACAACTTCGGCAACGTCTTCAACAGCAACGTCGTCGGCCGCGGCGCGACCGGCGTCAACAACGTCAACGGCGTCGCCGTGACCGCGACCCACGGTGGCGACGTGTCCATCGACGACGTGCTCGACTAGTCACGCGACGCGGCGCATGCGATCCGCTGGAACGCGCGCGCCACGAGCCCCGGGCCAGGCCGGACCCGCCGGGAAGGTGCTCGCCGCCGTCCCCGCACCCTTCCCAGTGACGGGACCGTCCTGGCCCGGTTCTTTCAGCTTGAGATCCCGCCGTCCACCGGAATGACCGTCCCGGTCAGGTACGCCCCCGCGCGCGACGACAGATAGATGGCCGCGCCGGCCATGTCCTCAGGGCGCCCGATGCGGCCGAGGGGCACGCTGGAGGCGATGCTCGCGCGGGTCGTGGGGTCGTCCAGGGCGAAGGCCATCATCTTCGAGTCGAACGGCCCGGGTGCGATGGCGTTGACCGTGATGTGCTCCTTCGCCAGATGCCTGGCCAGGTGCCGGGTGAGCATGTGCACAGCCGACTTCGTCGACGAATAGGCATAGCTCGGCAGCGCCGGCACCTTGATCCCGTCGATCGAGCCCACGTTGATCACGCGTGCCGGGTCGTCCGCGCTCGCCGCCTCCCTGAGGCGGGGCAGGAACCGCTGGGTCAAGTAGAAGACGCCTTTGACGTTGATGTTCCAGAGCTTGTCGAAGGCGTGCTCCGGATAGTCCTCCAGCGGTGCTCCCCAGGTGGCGCCCGCGTTGTTGACCAGCACGTCCAGCGGTCCGTCCACCGCCGACACCAGTGACTCCAGCCCTTCGGGCGTGGACAGGTCGGCCGGCACCGCGACGCAGCCCAGTTCGGCCGCCGTCTTCTCGACCTCGGCCGTCTTGCGAGCGGAGATGTAGACGGACGCCTCCGCCTCCACGAACCCGGCGGCGATCATGCGTCCGATGCCGCGCGATCCGCCCGTGACGACGACTGTCTTGCCTTCCACCGAGAACAGAGTCATGTTCCGGAAGCATGCCATACCGAACGGTCGGTTGCTAGCGGCAGACGAACGTCGTGGTGAGAGCCTGCGCGGTCAGACGCCGGGCAGGCGGCCGTTGCGGAACAGGTCGACGAATCTCTGGTGGTCCTCGCGGGCCTGAGCTCCGTATCGATGGGCGAACTCCACCAGCATCCCGATAAATCCGGACCTGTCGCTGCCGATCACGTCCACGATCGCCTCCTCCGTCGAGAAGTCGACGAGGTCATGGCTCGACTCGTCATCGGCCACCGAGTGCATGCGCGCCACGGCCCGCCCCAGGTCCTGCACGATCGAGCGCAGCTCGGCCGGCTCGTTCACCTCGTCCCAGTCCAGGTCCGCCGAGTACGGGGACACCTCGGCCACGAGCTGCCCCACACCGTCGAGCGTGGTGTACCCGAGCCACGGATCGGCATAGGCCTGCAACGCCCGCTGCGATTCGGCCGTGCGATGCCCCTGGTGCTTGAAGTACGCGCGGACCTTCTCGTCCGTGACGTGCCGCGCGACGGCGGGCGCCGCCGCCTGCTTCATGTACAGGACCACGTCGTTCTCCAGCGCCTGCGAGTGCCCTTCGAGCAGCAGGTTGTACGACGGCAGCCCCGCCGACCCGATGCCCACGCCCTTGCGCAGCGCCACGTCCTTGACCACCTGCTCCACCGGATCGACCCGGACCGGCAGCGTGGTCAGGTAGTCCACGAACGCGCCCAGCACGGCCCGCCTGGTCGCCGCGTCCACCGGCTCCCGCCCCGCCATGAGCGCGAAGCGCCGGTCGTACCCGTCGATCACGGTCTCGGCGTCGAGCAGCGCCACCCGCGTACGCAACCGGGCCGTCTGCAGCACCCGGTGCAGCACGCCGGTGGTGGTGTCCAGCGTGAGCGAGCCGATCGCGTCGTCACCGCCCGCCGCGATGGCGGCCAGTTCGACCACGTACGCCCCGGCGAAGTCGGTCACGAGCATGCTGATCGAGTCGTCGGACAGCGCCTTGGCGTACCCGAGCAGGGCCACGCTGGCGGCGAACCGCTTGAGGTCCCAGACGTACGGCCCCACGTACGCCTCGTCGAAGTCGTTGACGTTGAACACGAGGACGCCGGAGGCGTTCATGTACGTGCCGAAGTTCTCGGCGTGCAGGTCGCCGTGGATCCACACTCTGCTGGTCGGTTCGTCGAGGAAACGGTCGTCGGCGTACGTGCCGGTCATGTCGGCGTAGAACAGGCAGGCGCTGCCCCGGTAGAAGGCGAAGGGCGAAGCCGCCATCTTGCGAAATTTCCGGCTGAACGCCGCCGGGTCTTCCTCGATCGACTCACCGAACTCCGCCATGAGGACATCGAGCAGAAACGAAGAGCGTGTGCCCATACTCAGGACTTTGAACTCCTCCCGGGCCTGAAGTAAAGGCCGGAGGTTCTTCCGCCGCGTCGGGGGCCGACGAGGGAGGGCCGACGCGGCGTGTCGGCACGGAGCTTCCCGGCCATCAGGGCCGCGCCGGAGGCAGCGACCTCCACCCACGCCACGCGAACACGACCACCAGCGGAACCAGCAACGCGCACTGCGCGAGGAACATCGCCGTCACGCCCGCGCTCGCCTGTTCCAGGGGCAGACCGATCACCGCCGGCAGTCGGACGATCAGCAGCAGCGCGCCCGCCGCCGCCAGCGCCAGTGCCGGACCGGGTGAGCGCCCGCGGGCCGCCACGAACGGCGCCGCCGCGACCAGTGCCACGACCGCCATCCCGAGGGGCTCCGACCACGGGGACAGCCGTACGCCGCCGGCGGCCGCCGCCGCCGTGCTCAGGCCGTACCCGATGAGTCCCGCCACCAGCGGCACCACCGTGAGCCACCGTCCGCGGCGCGGCGGCGCGGCGTCGCCGGGGAAAGCGAGCAGGAGCGCGATCACCGGAACGGCCGTGAACACCAGCGCGACCAGATCGCGAAGGCTCGGAGCCATGGCGGTCGCGCCGGCCAGCGCGGGGAGCGCGCCGAGCACGGCGGCTGCCTTGGCCGTCCGCGGGCGGCCGTGCATGACCGCCACGAAGGCGACGGCCGAGCAGCATGGGAACCCGTAGTCGGCGATGGCGCCCAGCCGGTCGGCGGATCCGGCCGTGCCCAGAAGGCCGGCGTCACCCTCGTACGAGAGCAGGTACGGCAGGCCCGCCAGCCCGAAGGCCGCATACGCCGTCTGGTAGGCCAGCCCGAGCAGCGCCACGAGCCGGACGGCAGCGCCCCAGGCGAGGTGGCGCGGCGGGGCGCCCGGGCCGCCGAGCCGCACCCGTGCGGACAGAGCCAGCACGCTGGCGATCTCTCCCCAGCCCGGCCGGCGCAGCCCGCCGCCCGCCGCCTCCATGAACGTGTCCACCATCTCCTCCTCGCGCTCGGCGCGGTAGGCGGCGGGCAGCAGGCGCAGCACGGCGCGGTAACGGCGTTCGAGCGGGGTCACGTGGTCCCTCTCGCGAGCCGGGCCGAGGACCTCGCGCGCAGGCGGGCGGTGGCGGTGCGGGCGGTGGCGGCCATCCTGGCGGCCTCCTCCTCCAGCACCCTGGCGCCCTCGTCGGTCAGCCGGTAATAGCGCCGCAGCCGGCCCTGATGGGCCTCTTCGTGATCGAGTTCGATCAGGCCGGCGCCGGCGAGCCGGTCGAGCACGCCGTACAGAGTGCCGATCTTGAGGTGCACCCGGCCGCCTGACAGCCGGTCGGCCTCCTGCACGATGCCGTAACCGTGGCGCGGCTCGTCCACGAGCGCGGTGAGCGCCAGGAACATGGGCTCGGTCATATTCATGAAGCCACGATATCCTGTCTCACAGGATATCGTCACGGGTGCTGGGAGGAGACCGAGACCACCTCGCCCGTCATGTACGAGGAGTAGTCGCTGGCGAGGAAGACGATCACGTTGGCCACCTCCCACGGCTCCGCCGGGCGGCCGAAGGCCTCCTTGGCCGTCAGCTCCGCCAGCAGGTCCTCGCCGGTCACCTTCGCCAGGTGCGGGTGCACCGCCAGCGACGGCGCCACCGCGTTCACCCGTACCCCGTGCCCGGCGGCCTCCAGTGCGACGCAGCGGGTCAGTGCCATCACGCCGGCCTTGGCCGCGGCGTAGTGCGCCTGTCCGGGCTGGGCCCGCCAGCCGAGCACGGAGGCGTTGTTGACGATGACGCCGCGGCCCTGCGCGGTCATCTGCCTGAGCGCGGCCCTGGTGCAGCGCATGGTGCCGGTCAGGGTGACATCGACGACCGTGTGCCACTGCTCGTCGGTCATCTCCGTGAGCGGGGCCGTACCGCCGAGCCCGGCGTTGTTGACCACCACGTCCAGCCTGCCGTGCGCCGAGACCGCCGCGTCGAACAGCGCCAGCACCTGCGCCTCCGAGGTCACGTCGCACGGGACCGCCAGCGGCTTGACGCCGGTGAGCTCGGTGAGGGACTCGGCGGCGGCGGCCAGGCGGCGCTCGTGCCGGTCCGAGACGACGATCGTCGCCCCCTCCTCGGCGCAGCGCCTGGCCGTGGCGTAGCCGATGCCCGCTCCCGCGGCGGCCGTGACCAGGGTGACCTTGCCGTCGAGCAGGCCGTGCGCCTTGGGGTAGGGCTGGGGCATGGCGCTCCAATCAGCGGGGGAGTCCCAGGGTGCGCTCGGCGATGATGTTCCGCTGGATCTCGCTGGATCCCGCGTAGATCGTGTCGGCGCGGCTGAACAGGTAGAGGCGCTGCAGGTCGTTGAGCCCGCCGTCGGCCGCCAGTCCGGACTTTCCCTGTACGGCCTGCGCCAGCTCGCCCAGCCGGCGGTGCCACTCCGACCAGTAGAGCTTGGCGATCGACACTTCGGGTCCGGGGTCGGGCCGCACCATCCTGAGCGCGTTGAGGCGCATGATCTCCAGCTCCAGCCACGCCCTGACGAGCCGGTCGCGCAGCACGGGATCGTCCGCGGCGCCGGTCCGCCGGGCCGTCGCGATCACCTCGGCCAGTTCGCGGCGGAAACCGATCTGCTGCCCGAGCGTGGACGCGCCGCGCTCGTGCCCGAGGGTGGCCATCGCCACCCGCCAGCCGTCGCCTGGCGCCCCGAGAACGTTGCCCGCCGCCGTGCGCGCGCCGTCGAAGAAGACCTCGTTGAACTCGGACGTCCCGGTCAGCTGCACGATCGGCCGGACGACGACCCCGGGCTGGTCCATGGGGACGAGCAGGTACGACAGCCCGCGATGCCGCTGTGAGCTCTCCTCCGTACGGCACAGGACGAAGCACCAGTGGGCCACGTGGGCGAGCGAGGTCCAGACCTTCTGGCCGGTGATCACCCACGTGCCGTTCTCCAGGCGGGCCCTGGTCCGGACGTTGGCCAGGTCGGACCCGGCCTCGGGCTCGGAGTAGCCCTGGCACCAGAGCTCGTCGCCGCGCTGGATCGGGGGGAGGAAACGCTCCTTCTGTTCGTCGGTGCCGAATTCGAGGATGGTCGGGCCGACCAGACCTTCGCCGATGTGGCCCACCCTGGCGGGGGCCCGCGCTCTGGCGTACTCCTCGTGGAAGGCCACCTGCTCCTCCAGGGAGGCGGCGCGGCCGCCGTACCGGCGGGGCCAGCCGAGGCACGTCCAGCCGGCCCTGCCGAGGTGGCGCTCCCACGCCAGCCGCTCCTCGTGTCCTTCGTGCTCGCGCCCGGGGCCGCCCAGCCCGCGCACGTGGGCGAACTCGCCGCTCAGCGCCTCCTCCAGCCAGGCGCGGGCCTGCTCGCGCAGGCCGCCGGGCGCGGGCGGGTCAGGCAGGCTCAACGAAGCCGCCGTAGCCGCCCCGGAAGAACACGAGCGGGCCACCGTCGGCGTACGTGTCGAGCTGGAGCACACGTGCCACCACGATCATGTGGTCGCCCGCCAGGTGCTCGGCCTCGACGGCGCAGTCGATCCAGGCCAGCGAGCCGTCGAGGACGGGGTTGCCGCCGGGGGAGCCGGTCCACTCCAGGCCGGCGAACTTGTCCCCGCCCTTGGCCGCCAGCTGGGCGCACACGGACCGCTGGTGCTCGGCCAGCACGTTGACCGTGACGACCTTGGCGCCGCGCACCTTGGGCCAGCTCGTGCTGGTGTGTGCGACGCAGAACGCCACGAGGGGCGGATCGAGCGAGACAGAGGTGAAGGAGTTGGCCGCCAGGCCGCAGGGCTCTCCGCTGACCGGTTCGACCGCCGTGATCGCGACCACGCCGGTCGCGAACCTGCCGAGCACCTGCCGGAAGCGGAGGGTGTCGAGGTGGCCTTGTGAGGGGCCGGGCGGCATGGCGGCTCCGTTGCAGATCCTGCGCTGATGGGGCGTCGGAAGGCCGCGACAGCCGTCCGGCGCGATGAGCCGGGCAACGTGTGTGCTCATGGTCCGCCTCCTCGTCCACCGGTTGCGCCTGATCTTACCAAGCGCTTGCTTGGACGGTAGGGTGAACCCGGGAACAGTGTCAAGCCGGGCTGTGGAAGGTGCGTTGACATGGGTGAAATGTCCTGTCTAACGTGACGGATGTGCCCAAGCGCTTGCTTGCTTTATCTGATGTGACCGCGATCGCCGGGGTCGGCTACACCCCCTTCACCAAGAACTCGGGCGTCAGCACCCTGACGCTGGCCTGCCGGGCCGTACTGGCCGCCCTGGAGGACGCGGGACTGCCCGTGGACGAGGTGGACGGCCTGGCGACGCACCGCGTGGGCGACTCGGCACCGCCGAGCCTGGTCGGTCCCGCGCTCGGCCTGACGGACCTGGCCTGGCATCTGGACCAGTTCGGCGGAGGCAGCGTCTCGCACGCGGTCGTCGGCCAGGCGGCGCTGGCGGTCGCGACCGGCATGGCCGAGACGGTCGTCTGCTACCGGGCCATCAACGCCCGCTCCGAGTTCCGCATGGGAGGCACCGGCCGGGGCGTGCCGGCGAGCCCCGAGGTGCAGTACCAGGCGCCGTACGGCTACGTCGCGCCGCCGCAGCAGTACGCCATGTACGCCCGCGCCCACATGCTGAAATACGGGACCAAGGCCGAGCATTTCGGTCAGGTGGCGGTCACCCAGCGCGCGAACGCCGCCAGGAACCCCCGCGCTCTGATGCGCACCCCCATCACCCTCGACGACTACCTGGCCGCCAGATGGATCGCCGAGCCGTTCCGGCTTCTGGACTGCTGCCTGGAGACCGACGGCGCCTGCGCCGTCGTCGTCACCACCGCCGAACGTGCCCGCGCGCTGCGCCGACCTCCTGTGCTGATCTCGGCCGCGGCGTGGGGCGGCGGCACCACGCACCTGTCGGGCGCCGGCGCCGACCCCACCGTGACCGCGGCCGCCGCCCTCGCCCCCCGCCTGTACGCCCAGGCCGGCATCGGGCCCGGCGACGTCGACGTGGCCGAGCTGTACGACTGCTTCACCTACTCGGTGATCGTCCAGCTGGAGGACTACGGTTTCTGCGCCAAGGGCGAGGGCGGGCCGTACGTGGCCTCGGGCGCCACCGCGGCAGGCGGCCCGCTTCCCGTCAACACGCACGGCGGTTTCCTGTCCGAGGGCTACGTGCACGGCATGAACCACATCGCCGAGGCGGTCTCCCAGCTGAGGGGCGACGCGGGCGAGCGCCAGGTGCCCGGCGCGGAGGTGGCGCTGTCCACGGCCCAGCCCGGCTACATCCTTCCGGCCACCTCGGCCCTGATCCTGAGGAGGGCGTGATGGCGGGATACCGTCCCGAACCCGACAGGGACTCCCGGGAGTGGTGGGAGCGGGTCGGCAGGGGAGAGTTCGTGGTGCAGGTGTGCGACGCCTGCGGCACGGCCCGCTTCCCTGCGCGGGCGTTCTGCGCGCGGTGCCGTACGGAGGGGGCGCACTGGCGGGAGGTGGCGCCCGAGGGCGTGGTGGAGAGCTGGATCGTCAACCACCAGCCCTTCGTGCCCGGCCTGCGGGAGCCGTACGTGGTGGTGATGGTCAGGCTGGCGGAGGTTCCCGGCTGCTTCGTGTACGGGAACTGGCGCGGCCTGCGGCCGCCGGAGCATGGCGAACGGGTCACGGCTTCCTACACCCGGGTCGACGCGGACCTGACCCTGGTCGACTGGCGGCCAGGGCCTTAGACGATCGTCGGGCGCGGCGCAAGACCTCGTGCTCGTTGATCTTGCGTCGCAAATTCGATTGGTACCGGAAAACCCCACCAGCCCCGCCGATCCCAAGCGCCTCACAAGGCGGGCACCGAGGGTTGATGATGATGAAGTAGGCGTCAACGCGGACGGCTCGGTGGTGGCTGGCGTGAGAGGTTCTGGCGTGGTGACGGGCGCGACCGTGAGGTCGCGAACCATGACCCTGCGCGCCGGTGAACCCGCCTCTGCCCCTGCCTGCCGCCGGCTGGGTCCGCCCGGCCTGGCCCGGGCGCCGCCTGACCGGAACGAGCCTCGCAACGGGAGAAGAGGCTGTAACCGGTCGAATTCCCGGGCAACTGGTCGGTCCCTCGGAGGAAAACGCGTCCTGGCGGGCGTGGGGGACCCGCCAGGACGCGCTTCCTGCCCCGTGTGCGACGGCGCCAGGACTCCGGCGAGGGATGGAGTCCTAGACCGTTAGCTCACACACGGAGTCGATGGGGAGCGCGAGGGCTCGCGTTGCCGGCAACGTGCGGCGATGCGTCGAGCTGCACCAACCGGGTCATCGTTGGGGTGCGTGACGGGGGCGCCACCCTCCTCATTCCAGACAAAGGTTCCGTCTTCGCACCACACGGTCAGCTCAGTCAACACCGATTGCACGGAGGTGCCATCGCTCTGGTAGGTGTGGGTGAACCCCTCGCGACACAACGCGTAACGCAGTAAACGTGTTGCATCGAGAGAGGCATGCCAGCGCGGGTATGGCATATCCGTGCGGTCCGGCAACACTGGCCTTCACCTCCTCACCGGCCTATAGATGGATTTGTACCAACGAATGGATGATGGGCCGGGGGAGGGGGGTTGGTCAAGGGGTTGTGGCCTGCTAGAACCAGATCGTCTAAATTGTTGGAACAAAAGGGGTGAAAGTGGCAAGGTCGGTGCTGTACCAGCAGGTGGCTTCGGAGTTGAGACGAGCCATCTACTCGGGTGTCCTCGGCCCCGGGGCGCAGCTGCCGACCGAGGCGCAGCTCATGGAAGACCATGGGGTGAGCAGGAACACCGTCAGGCTGGCCCTCGGCGAACTCGTCAACGAAGGGCTGGTCACGCGCACGCCGCGGCGCGGGACGGTGGTCCGAGACCGCAGACCGCTGCTGATCTATCCGCAGCGGGAGCTGGAGCCGCAACCCAGTGGGGAACTTCGGGAGGCCTTCGCCTACGCCGTGGCGCAGGAAGGCCGGGCCCCGAGCCAGTACATCGAGGTCCTGACGGTGTCTCCGGTCGAGGAGATCGCCAGCAGGCTTGAGTTGGCCGACGGGGAGCTGTCGGTGGTGAGACGTCGTCTGCGGTTCGTGGACGGCCAGCCGTACAACACCAACGACTCCTACTTCCCGCGTGATCTTGTAGCCGACTCGGAGATCGCCAGGCCCGGAGACATCGCGCGAGGAGCGAACCGGGTGTTGGAGGAGCTGGGTCATGCGCAAGTGCGCGTCGTCGACGACATCTGGGCGCGCATGCCCAACCAGGAGGAGGCCGAGCGCCTGCAGCTTGAACTTGGCACGCCGGTCATGGTCTATGTCCGTGTCGGTTTCGACCGGGCCGATACGCCCGTGCGTGTCGCGGTGTCGGTGCTGCCCGCCGACAAACATTTGATCAGATACGAGCTCGATCGCCGCTGAAGAGCTCGTTTGAAGGGGTGATCCCGCCGGCCGGGCGCAGCGAGAATTAGCCGCCTCGCTGGCCTGGGGGAGTCGTGCATACTCCCCCAAATCGCCATTTATCCATATATATCGGGTTACGGCCCATTTCGGCCACCCGCGCACCATCGCGTCATCACGCTTTGTGTCAGCGCAGGTACCCAACGCAACGGGAGTTGTATTATGCACACGAACACGCTTCTTCATCCGCTCGCGCTCCGGCGCGCGGAACCCGCGGACCTTCCCGGCATACTCACCCTCCTGGCCGACACCGCCGAGTGGCTGTATGCGCAGGGTCTCAGGCAGTGGCCCCGCGGGGGTTTCGGTCCCGAGCGGATCGAGCCGCTCATCGAGGAGCGGGTGCTGTTCCTGCTCGACGACGAGCTCCGATATCTCGACCCCGACGAAGCGGCACCGCCGGTTGCCACCATAGCCCTCGACGACCACGCAGATCCGGAATTCTGGACAACTGCCGACGATCCCGGCGCGGCACTGTACATCCACAAGCTCGCCGTCGCCCGCCCGTGGTCGGGCAGCGGTCTCGGCGACGCCCTGCTCGACTGGGCCGGCGCCGCGGCCCACGCCGCGGGCCTGCCCTGGTTGCGGCTCGACTGCGCGAAGGGCAATCCGCGGTTGCAGCGCTACTACCGCACCCGGGGGTTCCGGCACGTCCGTACGGTGGACCTGCCGCACCGCTCCTCCGGCGCCCTTTTCCAGCGCCCGTCGCTGGATCTTCCGGCCACGGCGTTCCGTGACCTGACCATGGCGGAGCTGATCAGCGCCTGACGCTCCTGGCCCGGCCCTCCGCCGTCGAGGGCCGGGCCCGCCGTTCCTGCCGCGCCTGCGCGCGCGTACGTCCCGTGGACGGGCGGAAGCCGCCCGCCCGCATCCTCGGGCACTTCGCCGGTACGCGGCCCCGTACGCGGGCTCTCAGGCGGGCGGAGAGGCCGTGCGGGGCGGTCGCCGTCCCACCTTCGGGGCTACGGCGGCAGAAGGGGGCAGAGCACCATATAACCTCTCCTGCATGACCGGATCCCTGCTCGAGGTGATCGCGCTCGACGTGCGCGACGCCGTGGCCGCCGAACAGGGCGGAGCCGACCGGCTCGAGGTTGTCGCCGACATGGCGGCAGACGGGCTGACCCCCTCCCCGGAGACCGTGGCCGCGATCGCCGCGGAATGCCCGCTCCCCCAGATGGTGATGCTCCGCCGCGACGCCCGCTTCACCGCCGACGCCGACACGCTCGACCGGCTGGCTCGCGACGCCAAGGCGCTGGCGCAGGCCGGGGCGGCGGGGTTCGTGTTCGGGTTCCTGGACGGGGCCGGCGCCGTCGACCTCGCGGCCACCGAGGCGCTCATCCACGCCGTCTCCCCGCTGCCCTGGACGTTCCACCGCGCCGTCGACCACGCCGCCGACGTGCAGGCGTCGTGGCGGGCCGTGCGCTTACTGCCCAACCTGGCCACCGTGCTCACCTCGGGCGCGCCCACGGGTGTGGGGAACGGGCTGCCGGTGCTGAAGGCGCGGGCCGAGGCGGGCGACGGCTCGATCATCCTGGCCGGTGGCGGTCTGCGGCCGGCGTACGTGCCGTCGCTGCTCGACTACGGCATCCGCGCCTTCCACGTCGGATCTGCCGTACGCGCGAGCTGGTCCGACCCCGTCGAGTGGCGCCTGGTGCGCCAGTGGCGCGCCCTGGTCGAACGCGACTGAGCGCTCACGGAAGCGCCAGGTCGGCGCGGCGGAGGGCCGCCGCCAGCGTGCGGATGGTCGCCGGCTCGTCCATGACGCCTCCTCCCGCCTCCCGCTGTTCCTCCCACGCGCTGACCCGCTCCCGGTAGGAGTCGTAGCGGGCCAGGTGGAAGGCGTAGACCGTGGCGAACCTGCTCACCAGGTGTGACGGGTGCATGTCCCAGCCCTGGTAGTAGCCGTGCCGCAGCGAGTGCCTGACGAGCTCGGCGTGCCGGCGCCACAACGCGCGCACGTCCTCCCCGCGGCCCGAGGCCGGCGACGCGGCCAGCGAGCCGTCCGACAGCTCCACCCCCGTGCCGGCGAACGCGGTCTGCATCACGTGCCTGGCATGATCGCAGGCCGGATGGTCGAGGCGCTGCTCGTGCGGAGGCAAGCCGATGGCCGCGGTGTAGTCGAAGACCCCGAAGTGCGCCGCCGCCAGCCGGCCGTCCAGCGCCTCGGGCAGATCGCCGCGCAGGAAGTGCAGCGTCTGCGGCGCTTCCACCTGCATCTCGAACCGCAGCGTCCCCGCCCGCGCGCCGAGCGCGGCCTCCAGCCGCGCCAGCACCGCGGCGAACTGCCCGAGGTACGCCTCCATCAGCACCTTGGGAAAGGTCACCACGAACCCGCGGGGCAGTTCCCCGGCCCGCGCGACCACCCCCTTGACGAACCCGTCGAGCGTGCGCACCGGCCGATCGGGGTCGCCGTCGGCGAACGACTTCACCCGCAGCCCCCACCGCCGCGGCAGCGCCCCGGCGGCGTGCAGCGCGGCCACCGCCTCGGCCGCCTGCTCCACGTGCCCGTCCTCCACCGGGTCCGGCCGTACGCCGTAGCCGTCCTCGAAGTCCACGCGCAGGTCCTCGACGGGCTCGGACGCGAGCTTGCGCACCACCCGCTCGTGCACGGCTTCCGCCGGTCCGCCGGACAGCCCGAACACCTCCACCAGCTCGCCGGGGCCGGCCAGGTGATCCCTGACCAGCGATGCGGCCTGATCGACCCACGCGGGGACCGTGCGGGCCGTGAACCGGTCGGCGGGGACGTAGACGGTGTGGACCGGCTGCCATTCCGGCTCGGCGGCCGGATAGCGGGCCTGCTGGAGCGCGTACGTCTCCTCGAAGCCCCTAAGGTCGGCACGCACGGAGCATGGCCTCCAGGCCCACGAGCTTGACGCGTTCGCCCCTGCCGAGCGACCTCGCCAGCTCGGTCTCGGCCGCCTCGATGGCCAGCCACTCGTCGTACGTCACCGGCCGCACCCCGCGCTCGGCCAGCAGCGCGTCGACGGAGCCGAGGTCGTCCCGCCCGCCTCCCGCGAGATCGGCGAGCAGCGTGCGCACGGTCTCCGCCGCGTCGGACTTGTTGGTGCCGATCACCCCGGTGGGCCCGCGTTTGAGCCAGCCCGCCACGTATTCGCGCTCGCGCACCCGGCCGGCCTCGTGGGGGACGGTCATGGTGGCCTCGGAGAACGGCACCCCGGGCAGCGGCACACTCCGGTAGCCCACGGAACGCAGCACCATGCCGACGGGCAGCGTCTCGTACTCGCCGGTGCCGACCACGCGGCCCTCGTCGGACAGCCGGGTGCGTTCGAGCGTGATGCCCTCGACCCGCTCGGTGCCGAGGATCTCCACGGGCCGCAGCCAGAAACGTACGTCGAGGCGGCGTGGCCGGCCCGCCGGCTCCCGCTCGGCCCACGACTGCAGGACCTTGATGTTGCCCTGGACCTGACGCGGGAAGTCGCCGCCCAGCACGACCGCCTCCTCGGGGCGGACGCAGACGTCGGCGTTGGCCAGCTCGCCCAGCTCGCGCAGCTCCTTCAGGGTGAACTTGGCGTGCTCGGGGCCGCGGCGGCCGATCATGTGGATGGCCTTGACCTGGCTGTCCTGGAGGCGCTCCAGCACGTCGTGGGGCACGTCGGTCGAGCGCAGCTCGTCGGACGTCTTGGCCAGCACGCGTACGACGTCGACGGCCACGTTGCCGACGCCGATCACCGCGACCTCGGAGGTGTCCAGCGTGAACCTGCCGGGGTCGACGTCGGGATGGCCGCAGTACCAGTTGACGAAGTCGGTCGCCGCCACGCTGCCCGGCAGGTCCTCGCCCGGGATGCCGAGCTTCCTGTCGACCATCGCGCCCGTGCAGTAGACCACCGCGTCGTAGACGCCGAGCAGGTCGCCCACGGACAGGTGCTCGCCCAGCGTGACCCCGCCGAGGAACCGCACCTCGGGCAGCTCCAGCACCCTGCGCAGATAGTTGGCGATCGACTTGATCGACGTGTGGTCGGGCGCGACGCCGTATCGGACCAGCCCGTACGGGGTCGGCAGGCGTTCGAGCACGTCGACATGGACAGGCTCGGCCGACTGCTTGACCAGGGCCTCGGCCGTGTAGATCCCGGCGGGGCCCGATCCGATGACCGCCACGCGCAACGCCACGCTGCCTCCTAAAACCCGGTCGCACCCGACATGCGTCCCCTTTGGTACAACCCGCCGGTGTGATCGTTGTATCCCCGATCGCCGTTCCAGGCGCCGAGCCCACCGTAACCCGCATGCCCGTTCCAGGGGACCCCGCGGCTCATGGCAGGCGGTCGCGCAGGGCCCGTTTGTCGATCTTGCCGTTGGCGTTGGCGGGCAGGGCGTCGACCACGATGACCCGCCTGGGCACCTTGTAGCCGGACATGTTGGCCCTCGCCCAGGCGAGCAGCGCCTCGGGGTCGGCCGTCACGCCCGGCCGCGCGACGACGTACGCGAGGCCCGCCTCGCCCGCGACCGGGTCGGGCACGCCGACGACCGCGGCTTGCGCCAGCGAGCCCTCGCGCAGCAGCAGCGACTCGACCTCGGCGGGGGAGACGTTGAACCCGTTGACGATGTAGAGCTCCTTCTTGCGGTCCACGATGGCGAGGTTGCCCGCCTCGTCGAGCACGCCGACGTCGCCGGTGCGCAGCCAGCCGCCGGCGTCGACGGCCTCGGCCGTCCTGCCGGGCTCGTCCCAGTAGCCGCGCATCACGCCGTAGCCGCGCTGCAGGATCTCGCCGCGCTCGCCGGGCGCGACCTCCTTGCCGTCCTCGTCGACGATCTTGACCTTGATGCCGGGCACGGGCCTGCCGGTGGTGTTCGCGATCACGTCGATGGGGTCCTCCGCCCTGGTCATGGAGACGACCGTGCCCTCCATCAGCCCGTACGCGTTGATCATTCGTTCGAGCCCGACCCGCTCGACCAGCCTGGTGATCAGGGCGGACGGCACGGCGGCGGCCCCGCAGATGGCGACGCGCAGCGACGAGACGTCCCACGAGCCCCGGTCGAGCTCGTCCAGCAGCCGGTGGAACAGGGTGGGCGGGCCGGCGAGCACGCTGGCCCGCTCGGAGGAGATCAGCGACATGAGGGCGTCGGGGGTGAAGACCGGGACCGGCGCCATCGTGGCCCTGCGCAGCACGCACGCGATGAGCCCGGCGTTCAGCCCGAACCCGTGGCTGAACGGGGCGATCACCGGGTAGCGGTCATGCTCGTCCAGGGTGACGATCTCGGACCAGTCCCAGTAGCCGCGCAGGATCTGGGCGTGGTCGAGCATGACGCCCTTCGGCACGCCGGTGGTGCCCGACGTCGACATGATCTCGCACAGGTCGCCGGGGCGCACGGCCAGCGCCCGCTCCTCGGCCTCCCGGACCGGGACCTTCGCCCCCAGCGACCGCAACCCGGCCGCCTCCGGGCCGGCGATCCGCAGCCCCGGCAGCGGCGGCAGCAGCCCGTCGAGCGGGGTGTGCGCCGGGCCGGCGCCGGTGACCATGACCTTCGCCCCCGTCCTCTCGACGAGCTGGGCCGCCTCGATGCCCTTGCAGCGGGACGAGAGCGGCACGATGACCGCGCCCGCGTCCCAGATCCCGAAGGCGTGCGCCACCCAGTACGCCGAGTTCACCCCCCACAGCGCCACCCGGTCACCCGGGCCGACGCCGAGGGCGATCAGGCCGCGGGCGATGTCGGACGCCGCGGCGCGCAGCTCCGGCAGCCTCACGCCGGCGCCGCCCTCGGCGACCACGGTGGCGTCCGGGTGGTGTTCGGCCTGGTCGCGCAGCATGCGGGGGAGCGTCCCCCAGTCCGGCATGGGTGCCATCGGATCGCGCCTCCCGTCGCCTGTCAGGTGATGAGCGCCCGGTCCCTGCCGAGGTGGTGACCGCGCAGATCGGTCACCGTCGCGGCCAGGGGCGTCTTGGAGACGTCGCCGGCGATCTCCACGTCGATGGAGACGGAGGTCAGGGCGCGGAGCGCCTGCTCGATCCGCGAACGCCACATGGGGTTGCCCACCAGGCTCTCGCGGATGAACGTCACGGTCAGCGCCGCCGCGTCGAGCGTCCCCTTGCGGCTGAGCGTCAGCTCCCAGCCCGCCACGCCGTCGATCTTGGCCAGCGCCTTCTCGACGCGGGGCAGCGCCAGCCACACGCCTCTCACCAGCACGTGCTCGCCGGCGGTGTGGGCGGGCGCGGGCAGGCCGGAGCCGCCGGTTCTCGCCACCAGCCCGGTCCTGAGCACGGCGTCGCCGAGCGTCGTGTGACCGCGCGGGGTGACGACCAGCTCGGCCGGCGGGCCCGGCGGCGCGGAGAGGTCGTCCTTGGTCAGGGGAGCAAGGGAGAGCAGGCCGTCCGCGAGCGGCGTGAGCGGGTCGTCCTCGGCCGCGCGCCAGGCCAGGGCCGTGCCGCCGAACGGGCTCGCCAGCACCTCCGTGACCCGCGCCCCGAACTCGCCCGCCAGATGGGCGATCGTGCCCTTCGAGGCGATCTCGCCAGTGAGCACGATGGTGCTCAGACCGAGATCCAGCGGGTCGAGCAGGAACTCCAGGTGCAGGCGGGCCAGGAGGTCCATCGCCCCCGTCGGGGTGATGACCAGCGTGGTGGCCCGCAGCGCGGACAGCGCGTGGTGCAGCCGCATCCGGCCGCGCGGCCCCACGCAGGCGGCGGCCCGCGCCACGTCGGCCGCGGACGCGGTCCACAGCGCGCCCGCGGGCTCGGCCAGGGCCACCACGACGCGGTCGCTGTCGCCCGCGCCCGCCGCGCGCAGCGCCGCGGCGGTCAGCTCGGCCGCCGCCGCGCGGTCGCCGGGCCCCATCGGCAGGACGCTCGACACGTCGGGGGAGACGAGGAGCAGGCCGTTGGCGCAGTGCCCGGCGGCCCCGAGATCGTCGCGGGTCAGCCAGCGGGAGGTCATCGCGCCACCTCGGACATGAACAGCGTCATCGCGTCGCACACCCGGTCGTGCGCCAGGCCGCCGACCTGCGCCTGGATGATGAGATCGGTGGCGCCGGCCTCGGCGATCCTGGCCAGGGCCTTGCGCGAGCCCGCCACGTCGTCCACCACCACCATGAGGTTCTCGCGCAGGGTGCCCATCGCCTCCTCCGGCGGCAGACCGGCGGCCAGCTGGCCCAGCACGCGGTGCGTGGCGTGGCGGGCGTCGTAGTAGTCGGGCGGGGTGACCAGGTTGACCTGGCGGCGGATGTACCACAGGACGGCGTCGGCGGCGGCGGCGGTCGCCTCGTCGCGGGTGGGGGCGACGTACCAGGGGATCATGAGGGCGACGCGCCTGGTGGCCGGGTCGAAGCCGTTCTCGGCCAGACATTCCCGATATTTCGTGATGTCGGTGGCCACGTCGTCGATGCCTTTGAGCATCGTCATGCCGAGCAGGTTGTAGCCGTTCCTGGCCGCCGCGAGATAGCCCTCCAGCGACGTGGACGCCACCCACACCGGCGGGTGCGGCTCCTGCGCGGGGCGGGGATAGACGGCCACGTCGGGGATCTCGAAGAACGCGTTCGAGCGGCTGACGGAGGCGCCGTCCGCCTGCCAGATCGCCAGCGTCGCCTCCAGCGAGTCCTCCCAGATGCGCCGCGACTGCTCGAACGGCCGCCGGAACGCCTGGTACTCCAGCGGCGAGGCGCCGCGCCCCGTGCCGAACTCCACCCGCCCGCCGCTCAGCACGTCCAGCGTGGCGACGCGCTCGGCCGTGCGGATCGGGGACTGGAACGGCAGCAGCACCACGCCGAGCCCCAGGCGGATGCGCTCGGTGCGCTGGGAGATGGCGGCCAGGACCAGGTCGGGGGCGGAGGAGTGGGAGAAGCCCCGGGTGAAGTGGTGCTCCACGAACCAGGCGGTGTCGTACCCCAGCCGGTCGCCCAGCACGGCCTGCTCGACCACGTTACTGAACGCCTGCTGCTCGACCTCCCGGGTGCGGCCGCGGACCTCCAGTTCGTATCCCAGGCTGATCCGTAGGGACGTCATCGCGCCTCCGGCAGGTTGGTGACCAAGCGCTCGCTTGGTAGAGCGTATCAGCGGCAAAGACTTGCGGGAAGGGCGCGGCGGCGATCAGAGTGATGCCCGTGAAGCGAAAGCGCGCACCGCGGCGGCCCAGGGACGGCGCGCACCCCGGTCCCGTCGACGGCGCCGCCGACCGGCGGGCCGGCGACCGCGAAGAGCACGGCGACCTCTCACCCACAAGTGCCCGCGGATACGAGGCGTTCGGGCGGGTGATGGCCGCGCTCGCCACCGAGGTCGACTTCATCGAGTCGTGCCGCGACCTGACCTGGTGGCGCGGGGCCGACCACAGCTGGCACATCGAGTGGCGCGACGGCCCGTACGCCTCCGAGGTGGCCGCGCTGCTCTCCGGCCACGTCCGCGCCTCCGACGGCCCTCTCGTGACCGAGAAGGGCCAGGGCGGCGCGGGCTCGGCCGTGCTCGACGTGATGGGCGTACGCTTCGAGTTGCGCGCGATCGACCCGATGGGCCGGGCCGCCCTGCGGGCGCGTTCCGGCTTCTGGCGGTTGTCCGAGGCCCTCGACACCACCCGCCGCACCAACGCCCGCCACCCGTGGGAGGAACTGCTCGGCGGTTAGCCGAACACGTGGGCCGCCAGGCGGGCGCGGTGGGCCTGCGGAGGCCCGAAGAGCTGCGCGTCCGAGGTGGCGCGTTTGAGATAGCGGTGCGCCTGATGCTCCCAGGTGATCCCGATCCCGCCGTGGACCTGGATGTTCTCCCCGGCCGCCGCCAGATAGGCCTCCGTGCAGTACGACCCGGCGATCGCCGCGGACACCTCGTCGCGCGCCGCGGCCTGCGCCGCCGACGTGGCCGACTCCACCAGCAGCAGCAGGTCGGCCAGCTTGTGCTTGATCGCCTGGAACGACCCGATCGGCCGCCCGAACTGCCGCCGCGTCTTGGCGTGCTCGACGGCCATCTCCAGGCACCGCCGCGCCCCGCCCGCCTGCTCGGCGGCCAGGGCCGCGATGCCGAGATCTCGGACGCGGGTCCACGACCCGCCGTCCCCCAGCCGCCGCGCCGGGGCCTGGTCGAAGACGAGCCGCTGCAGGGGGCGGCTCTCGTCCATCGTCGCGTACGGCTCACGCCGCGTCGGCGCGGCCTGCACCAGCAGTCCGGCGACGTGGACGAGCACGACCTCGCCCGCGAGCGCGTACGGGACGACGCCCGTCAGCAGGTCGCCGTCCAGCCGCAGGTCGCCGTCTCCCGGCAGCACCACGGTCGCGGTCGGCGAGCCGCCGGCCAGCGACTCCAGCAGCTCCGCGGCCCCGGCGGCCCGGGCCGCCGCGACGGCCATCACCGCCGACTGCAGGAACGGGTAGGGGCACAGGGCCCGGCCCAGCTCCCCGGCCACCGCGGCCATCTCGGCGGGGCCGCAGCCCGCCCCGCCGTGTTCCTCGGGAACGAGCAGCCCGGCGATGCCCAGGTCGCGCGCGCACTCTTGCCACGGCGCGCCCGCCCGGCCGGCGAGATAGGCGCGTACGGCGTCGCGCAGCTCGTCGGGAAGTCCCACGAACACATCTTAACCAAGCGATTGCTTGCCTGTCCCCTAATGACCTAATTTTGCCCTTTCTGTACGATTTCATAGTGTGGAACTGGTCATCCCTGGAACTTGCCGGGAAAGGGCTGACCGGGGATGGAGATGAACCACACCACGATCGACTACGGCGACTTCGCCGAATACGACCGTCGTCTGCGCGACATCGAGCACCACCTGCTGGCGGCCTTCCTCGGAGGCCTGGCCGTCGGCTTCATCGGCGTGTTCGTCACCGGCGACGGCCCCGGATGGCTGGGCCGGCTCTACGAACCGTACGTCTGCTTCGCCCTGGCCCTGGCGGTCGGGGCCACCGCGTCGGGATTCGGATGGGCGCTGGTGACGACGTTCCTCGCGGCCGTGTCCACGCTGGTCGCGGCCATGGGTGCGAGCGCGCTGCGCGGCGACGAGGTCCTCGGGATGGCGGACGACGCCGCCGGGGTCAACCGGACGCTCGCCCTGCTCGTCTGCCTGGGCCTGGCCGCCTACGTCACCCGCAGGGACGACGTGTGGGGCGACCTCGCGGCGGCCGCGGCCGGCGCGGCTCTGATCGCGGACGTGGCGGGCAGGGCGGTCCCCGGGCTCGCCGGGAGCGACCGCTCCTTCTGGCCGTATCCCGCGATGGTGATCGGGCTGCTGTCCGTGGCGCTGGTGCTCGCACTGCGCAGGAACGTGTGGGGCCGGGTGCGCGCGCTGGCGCTGGCCGCGATGCTGTCCGGCCTGCTCTCGGCCGGCCTCGCCGGTGCCCCGGCGGGGGTGCTCCCGCTGCCGGCATGACCGTGCGGGCAAGCGGAGCGGCGCGGCGCCCGGAGTCGATAACCTGTAGTCCTTCACATCCGGGTCCGAGCAAGGAGTAGCCGTGTTGCTGCGCATGTCGTCGTTGTTTCTACGCACGCTGCGGGACGACCCGGCAGACGCGGAAGTGCCGAGCCACAAGCTCCTCGTCCGCGCCGGCTACGTCCGCCGCGTGGCGCCCGGCATCTACTCCTGGCTCCCCCTCGGCAAGCTGGTGCTCGACAACATCGCCAGGATCGTCCGCGAGGAGATGAACCGCATGGGCGGTCAGGAGGTGCTCTTCCCCGCCCTGCTGCCCCGCGAATACTACGAGGCGACCGGCCGCTGGACCGAATACGGCGACACGCTCTTCCGCCTCCAGGACCGCAAGGGCGCCGACTACCTGCTCGGCCCCACGCACGAGGAGCTCTTCGCCGACATGGTCAAAGGCGAATACTCCTCCTACAAGGACTTCCCGGTCACCCTCTACCAGATCCAGACCAAATACCGTGACGAGGCGCGGCCCAGGGCGGGCATCCTGCGCGGCCGCGAGTTCCTCATGAAGGACTCCTACTCCTTCGACCTCGACGACGACGGGCTCAAGCGCTCCTACGAGCAGCACCGCGAGACCTACATCCGCACGTTCGACCGCCTCGGCATCAGCTACAAGATCGTCTTCGCGCAGTCGGGAGCGATGGGCGGCTCGGCCTCGGAGGAGTTCCTGGCGCCCACGCCCACCGGCGAGGACACGTTCGTCGCCTGCCGCTCCTGCGGCTACGCGGCCAACGCCGAGGCCGTCGTCACGCCGGCGCCCGCCGCCCGCCCCTTCGACGACGTGCCGGCGACGCGCGTCATGGACACCCCCGACACCCCGACCATCGAGACGCTGGTGTCCTACGTCAACGAGCACCACGGCCTGTCCGTCACCGCCGCCGACACGCTGAAGAACGTCGTCGTCAAGGTGAGCACGCCCGGCTCCGACAAGACCGAGACGCTGGTCATCGGCGTGCCCGGCGACCGCGAGGTCGACTTCAAGCGCCTCGAGGCCGCCCTCGCGCCCGGCGAGCCCGCCATCTTCGAGGCCGCCGACTTCGCCAGGCACCCGGGCCTCGTGCGCGGCTACATCGGGCCGCAGGTCCTGCGCGAGCTCGGCATCCGCTACCTCGTCGACCCGCGCGTCGTCACCGGCAGCTCCTGGGTGACGGGCGCCAACGAGCCGGGCAAGCACGCCGCCAACGTGGTCGCCGGGCGTGACTTCGTCCCCGACGGCACGATCGAGGCCGCCGAGGTGCGCGCGGGCGACGACTGCCCCCGCTGCGGCTCCGAGCTGTCCATCGACCGGGGCATCGAGATCGGCCACATCTTCCAGCTCGGCCGCAAATACGCCGACGTGGCCGGGCTCGACGCGCTCGGCCCCGACGGCAAGCCGGTCCGCGTCACGATGGGCTCCTACGGCATCGGCGTCTCGCGTGCCGTCGCCGTCATCGCCGAGCAGTTGCACGACGCGCTCGGGCTGGTCTGGCCGCGCGAGGTCGCGCCCGCCGACGTGCACATCGTCGGCACCGGCAAGGACAACCAGGTCGAGGCCGCCATGAAACTGGGCGCCGAGCTGGAGTCGCGCGGCCTGCGGGTGCTGGTCGACGACCGGGCGCAGGTCTCGCCGGGAGTGAAGTTCAAGGACGCCGAGCTGCTGGGGCTGCCCACGATCGTGGTCGTCGGGCGCGGCCTGTCGCAGGGCGTGGTCGAGCTGCGCGACCGCGTCTCCGGCGAGAAGTCGGAGATCCCGCTCGCCGAGGCCGCCGACCGCGTCTTCGCCGCCGTCACCTCCTGACGTCCCGGCGCGGCGCCCACCCGGTCGGGGCGGGCGCCGCCCGGCCGCACGGCCGCCCGGCTCAGGATGTGGCGCTGTCGGGCGACGGCGCCGCCGACCTGGCGCGGCGCCGTACGATCGCGGGCCCGGCCAGGCACGCCGCCGCCACCAGCAGGATCACCAGCGACACCGGCCGGGTCACGAACACCGCGGGGTCACCCTCGCTGAACGCCAGCGCCCTCCTGAACTGCACCTCCATCAACGGCCCCAGCACCGCCCCCAGGATGAGCGGCGCCACCGGATACCGCGCCCGGTGCAGCAACCACCCCAGCAGCCCGAACCCGTACGCGATCAGCACCTCGAACACGCTCTGCGAGATCGAGTAGACCCCCAGCGTGGCGAAGGTCAGGATGGCCGCCGTCAGCAGCGCGGCAGGCACGCTGAGCAGCTTCACCCACACCCGGATCAGCGGCAGGTTCAGCACGAGCAGCATCACGTTGCCGAGGTAGAGGCTGGCGATCAGCGTCCACACCAGCACCGGCTGCTGGTCGAAGAGCCGCGGCCCCGGCTGCACGTCGTAGATCTGGAACGCGATCAGCAACATGCTCGCCGTGGCCGAGGTCGGAATGCCCAGCGTGAGCAGCGGCACCAGCACCCCGGAGAACGCCGCGTTGTTGGCCGCCTCGGGGCCCGCCACCCCCTCGATGGCGCCCTGCCCGAACTCCTCCTTGTGCCGCGACAGCCGCTTCTCCACGTTGTAGCTGAGGAACGTGGGCAGCTCGGCGCCTCCGGCGGGCAGCGACCCGATGGGCAGCCCGAACGCCGTCCCGCGCAACCACGGCTTCCACGAGCGGCGCCAGTCGTCGCGGCTCATCCCGATCCTGCCGTCCACCGTGACGGGAGGCTGCGGGGGCCGGTTGCGGGAGGCGGCGGTGGAGACCGCCTCGGCCACGGCGAACAACCCGACCGCCAGCGCCACCACCGACAATCCTTCGTACAGTTCGGGCAGCCCGAACGCGAAGCGTGGCTGGCCGGTCATCTGGTCGATCCCGACCATCCCGATCGTCAGCCCGAGGAGCAGGCTCGACAGCCCGCGTACGATCGAGTCGCCCATCAGCGAGGTGACCGTCACGAACGCGAGCACCATGATCGAGAAGTACTCGGCCGGCTGGATGAGCTTGGCGATGTTCGACATGCCGGGGGCCAGGAAGGTGATGACGACCGTGGAGATCGTGCCCGCGACGAACGACCCGATGGCCGCCGTCGCCAGCGCCGCCCCCGCCCGGCCGCGCCTGGCCATGGGATAGCCCTCCAGCGTCGTGGGGATGGAGGCCGTCTCGCCGGGGATGTTGAGCAGGATGGCGGTGGTCGAGCCGCCGTACATGCCGCCGTAGTAGATGCCGGCGAACATCACGAACGCCCCCACCGGCTCGAACACGAACGTCAGCGGCAGCAGCAGCGCGATGGTCGTGGCGGGCCCGAGCCCCGGCAGCACGCCCACCAGCGTGCCGATGGTGACACCGAGGACGGCGAGCAGCAGGTTCTGCAGGCTCAGCGCGTGGCCGAAGCCGTCGAGCAGGTTGCCGAGCACGTCCATCTCAGATCGCCAATCTGACCAGGCCGGGCGGCAGCGTGATGCCGAGCAGCCGGTCGAACAGGAAGTACGTGGCCAGCGCCAGCACCAGCCCCACGATCACGTCGCGCAGCACCTTCCTGCTGCCCAGCACCCTGGCGACGACCGCGAAGAACACGGTCGTCGCCTGCCAGTAGCCGGCGGGGACCAGGACCAGGGCGTAGCCCGCCAGCGCCGCCACCAGCATCAGCACCGACGGCCAGTGCGTCTCCTCCGCCTCGGCGTCCTGCGCGCCCGCTCCTGTACCGGCTCCTGGGCCGGGTCTGAAGGCCTGGACGACCCCGATCACGGCGACCACCGCGAGCGCGCCGCCGACCAGCAGCGGGAACGCCCGCGGCCCCACGGCCTGGTATCCGTTGCCCTGCGGGATCGCGTACGCCTGGACGAGCACGACCACGGCGGCGAGCAGGAAACCGGCGGAGACGATCCGCTGCGTCACTTGCCGAGCCCCAGCTCGCCCAGGATGGCGGTGACCTGCGTGCGCTGCTCGGCCAGCACCTTGCCGAACTCCTCGCCCGGCTTCCAGTCCTCGGTCCAGTTGTTGCGCTCCAGGTCCTTCTTCCAGCAGGAGGTCTTGCGCACCTTGTCGAGCAGGGCGATCACGTCCTGCTGCTGCTCCTTGCTCAGCCCGGCGGGCGCGAGCACGCCGGCCAGCGTGGAAACCGCCTCCTCGCCCAGCCCGAGCTCCTTCATCGTGGGAGCGTCGAGGCCGGGGACCCGCTGCTCGGAGTCGACGGACAACGCCCGCAGCTCGCCCGCCTCGATCTGGGAGCGCAGCTCGGCCACCGTGTCGATGCCCGCCGTGGCGGCGCCGCTGAGCAGCAGGTTCATGGACTCGCCGCCACCCGCGGTGGGCACGAAGTTGATCTCCTTGGCGGCGACGCCGCGCTGCTTGGCCAGCCCGGCCACGGTCATCTGGCCGGGCCCGCCGAGTGAGCCGCCCGTCCACTTGACGCTGCGGGGCTTGGCCTCCATCGCGTCGAGCAGCGACTTCAGATCCTTGTACGGCGACTTCGCCGGCACCACGATGGCGCTCGGTCCCCGGCTCAGCCCGGCGACGGGGGTGAGCTCGGACAGGTCCACCGGGGACTTGTTGCTCACGATGCCGCCCAGCATGGTCACGCTGTCCATGACCATGAGCTGGTAGGGGTCGCCCTTGTGCTTGGCGAACTGCGCCAGCCCGATCGTGCCGCCCGCGCCCGGCACGTTGGTCACCGTGGCGTCCACGTCGGCCACCTTGCAGGCGCTGAGCGCGTTGACCAGTCCGCGCGCCCGTGTGTCCCAGCCTCCGCCGGGGCTGCCCGGCGCCAGGATCGACAGGGCCTTGCTCGGGTAGGCGGCTCCCGCGTCGGCGCTCTCGCCGCCCACGGCGCAGCCGCTGAGGGTCACGGCCGCCACGACGGCGGCCAGCAGCTTGGTTCTCATGATGACTCCCGGGGGGTGAGGATCGATGCGAAGAAGTCCTTGACCGGCTCCAGCACCCGCATCGGCTGGTGGCCGACGCCGGGCACGACGTCGAACCGCACGCGGATGCCGTGCTCCTCGAAGTTGTCGCGCAGCGCCGTGAGCCGTTCGACGCGCGTGACGCCGTGGGCGTCGGCGCCGTCCATCCAGTTGCTGTCGCCGTGGTTGTTGATCTCCCAGGTCTCCACGTCGGCGCTGCCCACGACCATCTGCACCGGTACGTCGCGCAGTTCCTCCACCCTGGGCGGGCAGCCGAACTGCTCCTCGAACCCCTTCAGCCCGGTCCACCAGGGGCTGGTGTGGTCGATGTACGTTATCCGTCCCGGTGCACCAATGGACAATCCGGACAAACGGTCGGGATGGAGGTAGCCGAACCGGTGCACGAACTGGCCGCCGCCCGAGAACCCGTGCATCAGGAAGCGTTCGGCCGCCACGTTGAAGCGCTCGGCGACCTCGTCCACCATGGCCAGCAGGACGCGGTCGAAGCGGATGTCCCCATACCTGATGAACTTGAAGGCGTGCAGGTCGTGCGGGTCCTCGATGCCGGCGGGGAAGAGCGGGGCGAGCACCAGGCAGCCGTGCTCCTCCGCCCATCCGGCGAAGTTGTCGCGATACTGAGGGCCGCGCCGCCCGGTCCCGTGCTGCAGCACCACCACCGGCAGAGGGGGGCCGTCCGGGTCGTGCGTGGACGGCACGTACAGGCAGTAGGAGAAACGCTGGTCGAACTTCGACGCGAAGACGGTCGTGGCGCCCGCCGAATAGAAGGCGGTCGGATGCTTGACGACGTGCAATGCCTCAGTCATGAGGCGACAGCCTGCGTAAACGAAGGGTCACCCGCAAGGAGATTGACGCCTACGCGGTAATCTGCAGGGTGGCCGTCACGCTGTATCTCGACCCATCCGCCACCCCGTCCATCGTCGTGCGGCGCTCGCCGCTGGCGGAGCTGTGCGCCTGCCTGCACGCGCTCGACGAGCCGGGACACCACCCCGCCAGCGCGGCCTGGGCCGCCAGGGCGCACCGCGACCTGTCCGGCGGGCTGCTCGCCGCGGCCGCCGCCTGGGCGCCGCTCTGGGGAGCCTTCCGCGCCCGCTACCTGCTGCCGCTGTCCGCCGCGCCCGAGCGCACCCTGTCCGGCGAGCTGCGGGAGGTGGCCGAGCTGCCCATCGGCGACTTCACCGCGATGACCGTGCAGGCCCTGATCGGCAAGAACGACACGGAGCTGGTGCCGCTGCTCGGCGACGAGGAGCTGAACCGCATGCGGCTGATCTCCACCAGCCGGGTGGAGATCGGCACCCGGCTGCGCGCCGACCCCGAGGGGTTCCGCCAGGAGCTGATCGCCTTCCTCACCCGCTTCGCCGCCGCCGTGTTCGACGCCGAATGGCCGTCGCTGCGCCAGGTGCTCGACCACGACGGCGCACTGCGTACCCGTGACCTGCGCAACCGCGGACCGCTGGCGCTCGCCGACCTCCCGACCGCCACCGCGACCAGGACCGCGTCAGGATCGGTGCGGATCGTGTTCGACAAGCTCTACAGCGCCACCGCCCGCGTGGACGACGCACGCCCCTGCCTGATCGTGCCGACCGTGCATGGCCGGCCGCACCTCGTGATCAAGCACTTTCCCGGCTATCCCGTCGTCATCCAGTACAGCGCCGGCGCCGCTCCCGCGCCCACCCTGGAGACCGCCCGGCGCCGGCTCGCCGCCCTGCAGGACCCGACCAGGCTGCGGCTGTGCTACGCGATCCTGCGCAACCCGGTCGCCACCGCCGAGCTGGCCACCCAGCTCGGCATGACCGCTCCGCAGGTCTCCCGGCATTTGCGCAGGCTCAGGGAGGCCGACCTCGTGCACACCCACCGGCGCGGCTCGGTCGTCTACTACCAGCTCGACGCCGCCGCCGTCGAGCGCCTCGGGCCCGACCTACTCTCCGTCCTGTACCGGTGAGGACGAAGGCGACGACGTCGCGGCCGGCGGCGGCGCGGGCATGCCGGGGAAGGCCGGAGGCTGGGCGGGACGGAAGGCGTAGGAGCGGGTCACGGCCTCCTGCATGGCCAGCGCGGCGTAGCGGCGCAGCGCGCCGTCCTGCGCCGCCGCCAGCTCAAGGTAGGCGGCCGTGACGCCGCTCTCCAGGTGCACCGCCAGCTTGGCGGCCTGCGCGTTGCCGGAGGGCACGAACGGCAGCGCGTAGGAGGCGTCGGGCTCGGCGGGCTCGCCGCCGCGCGAGGTGATGTAGCCGCGCAGCTGGTCGCGGCGTGCCCGGTGGGCGTCGAAGGCGGCGGTCATCCTGTCACGTGTCGACCCCGACGTGCGCGCCCCGAGCAGCCCGTACGCGAACAGCGCGGCGTGCTCGGCCGCAAGCGCCTTGCGCAGCTTGTCGATGTCGTTCACAACGACCTCGGCAGGGCGGCGGCGTGGGCGGCCTCGCAGGCGCCGATGCTGGCGACGATCTGGGCCATCCCCGGCGACAGGCCGGCGAGCTGGCGGGCGCGCCGGGCCGCGGCCTTCTTCTCCAGCGCCCGCAGCCGGGCCAGCGAGGGTTTCTTCTGCGGTTCGCCCGGAGTGGCCGACACCGGCGGCGAGCCCGACGGCGAACCCGCCGCGGCGGGCGAGGCCATCGACACGTGCCGGCGCAGCGCGTCGACGTGCGCCTGGTGCCGGTCGCGGAACGGCACGAGCTTGCGCGCCCCGTCGGCGATCAGCGTCGAGTAGAGCGCGATCGTGCTCTCCTTCTCCGCGATCAGCCCCTTGACCAGCACGGTCTCCGGCGAGTCGGACGGCGGCGCGGACGGCTGCGAAGGGCCGGACGCGCTGCACGCGGTGAGGGCGGCCGCTCCGCCCGCCAGCAGGGCACGCCGGGAGAGCTGACGCGGGCGCACGGGCTTGACCTCCCACTGTTCACGGAGCAGACCGACGAGAAACCTGCTCATCAGCCTGCCGCGCGACCGCCGTGCCGCGTCGATGCCGCGGCGGCGGCCAGCAGGGCAGCTTTCTCATCGGTAGCATCGTACGGGCTGGCACCCGGATCATTGTCAGCCGACGCTCCGCCATTCGAGCACGACGAGTGGCGCTCTTTTCGTGCCCCCGTACGGATAGGGTGTCAACTGTCGTCGCTGGCCGAGCGGCCAGGCGGCGGAGAGCCGAAGGCGAGGTCCGCCCGGCTGAGACATGACAATAGGGGAGGTCGACATGGGCAGCGCATCATCCCGCGACCACCTGATGAAGCTCCTTGAGCCCGTGGTCAGCGCGGAGGGCCTCGACCTGGAGGACATCACGGTCACGCAGGCCGGAAAGAGACGGCTGCTGCGCGTGGTCGTCGACCGGGACGGCGGGGTGAGCCTCGACCACATCGCCGACGTGAGCCAGGCGGTCTCCGCGGCGCTCGACGACACCGACGCGATGGGCCAGTCCGCCTACACGCTCGAGGTCTCCTCGCCCGGCGTCGACCGCCCGCTCACCGAGCCGCGCCACTGGCGCCGCGCGGCCACACGGCTGGTGAAGGCCGAGATGAGAGACGGTTCCGTCGTGGAGGGCCGCATCATGGCGGCCGACGACGGCGGCGTCGACCTCGACGTGGCGGGAGCCGCCCGCAGGCTTGATTACGAAGACCTTGCCCGGGGACGGGTACAAGTGGAGTTCCGCCGGATCGACGACGTCGACGGCGACGAAGGCTAAGGGGGGAGCCGTCGTGGACATCGACATGAGCGTCCTGCGCAGCCTCGAACGGGAGAAGGACATCTCCTTCGACCTGGTCGTCAAGGCGATCGAGGACGCGCTGCTGATCGCTTACTTCCGCACCGACGGTGCCGCCTCCAAGGCGCGTGCCGAGCTCGACAGGCAGAGCGGTCACGTCACGATCTGGGCCGCGGAGGTCGACGAGGAGGGCGAGATCGTCAGGGAATATGACGACACGCCCAGCAATTTCAGCAGGATCGCCGCCACCACCGCCAAGCAGGTCATCCTGCAGCAGCTGCGCGACGCCGAGGACGAGATCAACTTCGGTGAGTTCGCCAGCCGCGAGGGCGAGCTGGTCTCCGGCGTCATCCAGCAGGGCAAGGACCCGCGCGTGGTGCTGGTCGACCTCGGCAAGATCGAGGCCGTGCTGCCCCACGCCGAGCAGGTCCCCGGCGAGGAATACGTGCACGGCGAGCGCATCCGTGCCTACGTCGTGCAGGTGAAGAAGGGCCACAAGGGCCCGTCGGTCACCCTGTCGCGCACGCATCCCGGGCTGGTGAAGAAGTTGTTCGCGCTCGAGGTGCCGGAGATCGCCGACGGCACGGTGGAGATCGCGGCGGTGGCGCGCGAGGCGGGCCACCGCACCAAGATCGCGGTCAGGTCGCGCAAGCCGGGCGTCAACGCCAAGGGCGCGTGCATCGGCCCGATGGGATCACGGGTCCGTAACGTCATGACGGAGCTGCACGGCGAGAAGATCGATATCATCGACTGGTCGGAAGATCCGGGCGAATTCGTGGGGAATGCCCTGTCCCCCGCGCGTGTTTCCCATGTTGAGGTCCTTGATCTCGACGGACGGGTGGCGCGCGTGACCGTTCCCGACTACCAGCTCTCGCTGGCCATCGGGAAGGAGGGGCAGAACGCCCGGCTCGCCGCGCGACTGACAGGATGGCGGATCGACATCCGTCCCGACACCCAAGCCGAGGATGCCGCCGGTTCCGTAGATGCGTCGACACGGTAAGCTGGAATATGGTGGCCTGGCCGCCCCACAGCGCACCTGTGTGGGCTGCAGGGTCCGCACGGCTAAGTCCGAGCTGCTCCGCCTGGTGCGGGTCGAGGATCAAGTGGTTCCCGACCTGCGAGGACGGCTCCCCGGGCGTGGTGCATCGCTGCATCCGTCCACGAGTTGTCTGGAGCTTGCCGAGCGTCGCCGAGCGTTCCCGCGCGCGTTCCGCGTGCCGGGGCCGCTTGACGTCTCGCGCGTGCGGGCGCACCTGGAAGGAGACCACGAAATGTCATGTAGGACGCCGAGTTGATGGGCGGAGTCAGATTGCTATGAGCGCCTGATGAGCACGCGGCGATGAAGACGTCAAGGTAGCGACGGTCCGGACGGCACAGCCAGCCTCCCGGGCCGAGTAAGGGAGTGCAGTGGCGAAGGTCCGGGTATACGAGCTCGCTAAGGAGTTCGGCGTAGAGAGCAAGGTCGTCATGGCCAAGCTCCAAGAGATGGGAGAGTTCGTCCGTTCGGCGTCCTCGACCATCGAAGCGCCGGTGGTCCGCAGGCTCACCGAAGCTCTGGGCGCATCCAAGGGTGGGCCCTCCAGAGGCGGCGGTCAGCCGTCCGGCAAACCGCAGCCCCCGAGGGCTGCCCCCCGGCAGGCCGACGGCCAGGCCGGTAACGGCGCGCAGACGCCGACCCCCTCACCGCGTCCGGGTCCCAAGCCCGGTCCGCGTCCGGGCCCCGCGGGCGGCGGTCAGCCGCGTCCGCCGGTGCCCATGCCGCACCAGCCGCAGCAGCAGCCAGAGGCCGCGCGCGGCGAGTCCGGCGCTCCACAGGCACGTTTCGAGAGCGGCGCGCCCGCGCGTCCCGGCCCGCGGCCGGGTCCGGCGGCCCGCCCGGGTCCCAAGCCCGGTCCCGCGCCCCGTCCCGGTCCCGGAGGTGGCGGCTCCTCGCAGGCGCCGCGTTCCGGCGGCCAGTCCGGCGGTGGCCCGCGTCCCGGTCCTGGGCCCAAGCCCGGTCCGCGTGGTCCGCGTCCCGGCAACAACCCGTTCTCGTCCAACGCCAGCGGCATGGGCCAGTCCCGTCCGCCGCGTCCAGGAGGCAACCGCGACGGCGGCGGTCCCGGCCAGCGTGAGCGCCGTGACGGCCCGCCCCGCGACGGCGCGATCCCGCGTCCGCCGCAGGGCCGTGGCGGCGGCGAGGGCAGGCCGGGCACCGCTGGTCCGCGTCCCGGCCCGCCCTCGGGCGGACCGCGTCCCGGTCCCGGTGCCGGCGGTCCCCGTCCCGGGGGCCCGCGTCCCAATCCGATGATGATGCCGCAGGGCCGTCCTGCCGGCCCCGGCGGTGGCGGCGGTGGCCGTCCCGGCGGTGGCGGCGGCGGTGGCGGCCGTCCGGGCGGCGGTGGCCGTCCGGGTGGCGGCGGCGGTCGTCCCGGCGGCGGTGGCGGCTACGCCGGCCGTCCCGGTGGCGGCGGTGCCGGTCCGCGCACCGGCACCGGCGGTCCCGGCGGCTTCGGCGGCCGGCCTGGTGGCGGCGGCCGCGGTCGTGGCGGCGGCACCGCGGGAGCCTTCGGGCGTCCCGGTGGCCGTCCCGCTCGCGGGCGCAAGTCCAAGCGGCAGAGGCGCCAGGAGTTCGACAACATGTCGGCGCCGGCGATCGGCGGCGTGCAGGTCGCTCGCGGCAACGGCGCGACGATCCGCCTTCCGCGGGGAGCGTCGCTGTCCGACTTCGCCGACCGCATCGGCGCCAACCCCGCCGCGCTCGTGCAGATCATGCTGCACCTCGGCGAGATGGTGACGGCGACGCAGTCGGTCAACGAGGAGACGCTGCAGCTGCTCGGCGCCGAGCTCGACTACAACATCCAGGTCGTCAGCCCGGAGGAGGAGGACCGCGAGCTTCTCGAGGCCTTCGACATCGAGTTCGGCGAGGACGAGGGCGATGAGGGCGACCTGGCCGCGCGCCCGCCGGTGGTGACCGTCATGGGTCACGTCGACCACGGTAAGACCAAGCTGCTCGACGCCATCCGCAAGACCAACGTGGTGGCGCGCGAGGCGGGTGGCATCACCCAGCACATCGGCGCTTACCAGGTCTCGGCCGAGCACGAGGGCCAGGACCGCAGGGTGACCTTCATCGACACCCCGGGTCACGAGGCGTTCACCGCCATGCGTGCCCGAGGCGCGAAGTCCACCGACATCGCGGTGCTGGTGGTCGCGGCCGACGACGGCGTGAAGCCGCAGACGATCGAGGCCCTCAACCACGCCCAGGCGGCCGAGGTCCCGGTCGTGGTCGCGGTCAACAAGGTCGACAAGGAGGGCGCAGACCCCAACAAGGTGCGCGCCCAGCTCACCGAATACGGCCTGGTGGCGGAGGAATACGGCGGCTCGACCCTCTTCGTCGACATCTCGGCGAAGAACGGCACGGGCATCGACCAGCTCCTCGAGGCCATCCTGCTGACCGCTGACGCCGAGCTCGACCTGCGGGCCAACCCGTCGATGGACGCTCAGGGCATCGCGATCGAGGCGCACCTCGACCGTGGCCGCGGCCCCGTCGCGACCGTCCTGGTCCAGCGCGGCACGCTGCGGGTGGGCGACTCGATCGTGTGCGGCGAGGCCTTCGGCCGCGTCCGCGCCCTGCTCGACGACACCGGCGAGCCGGTCGAGGAGGCCACGCCGTCCCGTCCGGTCCTGGTGATGGGTCTGACGGCCGTGCCGAGCGCCGGTGACAACTTCATCGTGGTCACCGACGACCGCATGGCCCGGCAGATCGCCCAGCAGCGCGCGGCGCGCAAGCGCAGCGCGGACATGGCGAAGTCGAGCCGTCGCCGCAGCCTCGAGGACATCTTCAAGGACCTCGAGAAGGGCAGCGTCGACGAGCTCAAGCTCATCATCAAGGGCGACGTGTCCGGTTCGGTGGAGGCCCTGGAAGACGCTCTGCTCAAGATCGACGTCGGCGACGAGGTCAGGCTCCGTGTCCTGCACCGCGCGGTCGGCGCGATCACCGAGTACGACGTCAACCTGGCCGTCGCCGACGACAACGCGGTCATCATCGGCTTCAACGTCCGGCCCGAGCCCCGGGCACGCGACCTGGCCGAGCGCGAGGGCGTCGACATCCGCTACTACTCGGTCATCTACCAGGCGATCGAGGAGATCGAGGCGGCGCTCAAGGGCATGCTCAAGCCCGAGTTCGAGGAGGCCCAGCTGGGCACCGCGGAGGTCCGCGAGATCTTCAAGGTGCCGAAGATCGGCAACGTCGCCGGTTCGCTGGTCCGCTCCGGCATGATCGTGCGCAACAGCAAGGCCAGGGTGATCCGCGATGGCGTCGTCATCGCCGACAACCTGACCGTCTCGTCCCTGCGTCGCTTCAAGGATGACGCGACCGAGGTTCGCGAGGGCTTCGAGTGCGGCATCGGGATCGGCTACAACGATCTGCGGATCGACGACGTGATCGAGACGTTCGAGATGCGGGAGAAGCCGCGCGTGTGACGCGCGGCCGGGCGCCCGGCGGGACATCCGCCGGGCGCCTCTCGCACGCCCTGGTTTGGTCCCCACCGCAGCAGGCCGGGCGTGCGTCCACCCCACCAGGACAAGCGGTGGTAGCCAACGATGTATGTGGGTGCCTTGACCCTGGACATCCTGCTCGGCGACGTCAGGTCGCTGAAGCAGAAGCGCTCCGCCGTACGCCCGCTGATCGCCGAGGTCCAGCGCCGTTACCCCGGCGTGGCGGTGGCTGAGACCGGCCATCTCGACCTGCACCGCAGGGCGGAGATCGGCATCGCGGTGGTCTCCGCCTCAGCGCGAAACTGCACGGAGGTGCTGGACGCCTGCGAGCGCATGGTGGCCTTCCGCCCTGAGATCGAGCTGCTGTCGGCCCGGCACCGGCTCTACACCGACGAAGATTGAACGACTGCACGGCCAGGTCGTGCGTGAGGGGGAGCGAACCATGGTGGATGCCGCACGAGCGCGCAAGCTCGCCGACCGCATCCAGCAGATCGTCGCCGAGATGCTGGAGCGCCGGGTCAAGGATCCGCGCCTGGGCTTCGTCACCGTGACCGACACGCGCATCACCGCTGACCTGCGTGAGGCGACGGTGTTCTACACGGTGTTCGGCTCGGAGGCCGAGCGGGCCGACAGCGCTGCGGCCCTCGAGAGCGCCAAGGGCATCATCCGCTCCGAGGTCGGACGCCAGACAGGCGTCCGGTTCACCCCCACGCTGACGTTCAAGCACGACCCGCTGCCCGACAGCGCGCGCCAGCTCGACGATCTGATCAGCGCGGCCAGGGCGCGCGACGCCGAGGTCGCGCGGCAGGCCCGGAGCGCCTCCTACGCGGGTGAGGCCGACCCCTACCGCAAGCCCGAGGAGGGCGACGACGGGGGTGCCGCTGGCAGGGACGACCAGGCGTGACACCCGACGTACGCGACAGGGCCGAGCCTCCCCGGGTCAACGGGCGGCCGCCGGACGAGTGCGCGGTCCCCGAGGCCGCGTGGAGCCGGGCGCTGCACCTGATCCGGCAGGCCGACGAGGTGGCGATGGCCTGCCACGTGACCCCCGACGGCGACGCGCTCGGCTCGATGCTGGCCGTCGCGTTCACCCTGCGCTCGATGGGCAAGCGGGTGGTGACGTCGTTCGGCGACCACCATTTCGTCGTGCCGCGGCTGCTGCGCTTCCTGCCGGGCCAGGAGATGCTGGTGCCGCCGGAGGAGTTCCCCGAGTCCCCTGACCTGATGATCACGTTCGACTCGTCGACGTTCCAGCGGCTGGGGCTCCTCGGTGCCAGCACCGCCAGGGCGCGCGAGGTCATCGTGGTCGACCACCACCCCTCCAACGAGGGCGAGTTCGGCACGCTCAGCCTCATCGACTCCACGGCCGCGGCCACGGCCATGCTGGCCGAGGAGCTGATCTACCGGCTCGGCGGGCAGCTCGACCGCGACATCGCCACCTGCCTGTACGCCGGCCTGGTGACCGACACCGGGTCCTTCCGTTACTCCACGACCACGCCCGCCGTGCACCACATGGCGGCCAGGCTGGTCGCCACCGGGCTGCGTACCGACGAGATCGCCCGCGAGCTGTGGGACCGTTCCCCGTTCGGCTATCTCAAGGTGCTGGCCGGGGCGCTCGAGCGGGTGACGCTGGAGGACGGGCTCGTGTGGACGTACGTCTCCCAGGTCGACCGGGCCGCGTACGGACTGCCCTACTCCGAGCTCGAAGGCGTCATCGACATCCTGCGCCGCACCGACGAGGCCGAGGTCGCGGTGGTGCTCAAGGAGGACGACCAGGGCTACTGGCAGGTGTCGACCCGGTCCAAGGGCAACGTCGACGTGGCCGCCGTGTGCGCGGCGCTGGGCGGCGGCGGGCACCACAACGCGGCCGGCTACACCTCCCAGGACAGCGTGGAGGACACCATGGTGAAGTTCCGGCGAGAGCTGAGGAAGGCCTGATGGCCCAGAGCGGTCTGATCATCGTCGACAAGCCGGCCGGCTGGACGTCCCACGACGTGGTGGCCAAGATGCGGCGCCTGGCGGGCACCCGCCGGGTGGGGCACGCGGGCACGCTCGACCCGATGGCGACGGGCGTGCTGGTGGTCGGCGTGGAGAAGGCGACCAGGCTGCTCGGTCATCTGGCGCTGACGGAGAAGGTCTACGAAGCCACGATCCGGCTCGGCGTGAGCACCAACACCGACGACGCCGAGGGCGAGGTCACCGCCACCGCGCCGGCCTCCGGCGTCGCCGAGGGAGAGATCCACAAGGGCGCCGCAGCGCTGACGGGCGCGATCATGCAGATCCCGCCGCAGGTCAGCGCGATCAAGATCAACGGGGAACGGGCCTACAAGAAGGCGCGTGCGGGCGAGTCGGTCGAGCTCCAGGCCAGGCCGGTGACCGTGAGCGAGTTCGCGGTGCTGGACATCAGGGCGGGCGACGACGTCGTGGACGTCGACGCGGTCGTGACCTGCTCCAGCGGCACCTACATCCGCGCGCTGGCCCGCGACCTCGGGGCGGAGCTCGGGGTGGGCGGCCACCTGACGCGGCTGCGGCGCACCCAGGTGGGCCCCTACGACGTGTCGCTGGCCAGGACGGTCGAGCAGCTCGCCGAGGAGTGCGAGATCCTGCCGATCGGCGCGGCGGTCGCCGCGGTCTTCCCGCGCAGGGACGTCAACGCGGAGGAGGCCCGCGTGATCGGGCACGGCGGCCGGCTGCCCGCCGCCGGCCTCGGTCAGGGCCCGATCGGCGTGTTCGGGCCCGACGGTGAGCTGCTCGCGCTCGTGGAGGAGAAGGGCGCGCTGGCCAGGCCGCTCGCCGTCTTCGCTGGATGAACACGAAGCGTGGGTGAGCTCGGAGCTCGGTTCGCAGGTGCGGTCGCGTTCGCGTGGTTGCGCGGCGTGTGTGCGGCCGGCGCGGTCAGCCGGGTTTGCGGGCGACGATGATGTCGCGCACGATCGCCTGGTCGACCCAGTGCTCGAAATCGGGATAGTCCATCACGTCGAGGCCCGCGCCGGTGAGAAGCCCGGCCAGCTCGGCGCGCTTGCCACCGTAGGTGTTCCAGGCGATGCCCATCGCGCCGCCCGGGCGCAGCAGCTCGGCCCAGCTCGGCACGGCCGCTTCCAGCAGCTCCATGGGGCTGCGCGACAACCCGCCGCCGCCCTTGCTGCCGTGCTGGACGCCGTAGGGGGCGTCGGTCGCCACGACGTCGAACGAGCGTGGCTTGAAGAACTCGCGGCTCTTGAGCGTGTCGGCGTTGACCACGGTCAGGCGCTGCACGTCGCCGGCTTTGAACGCCTCTTTCGACAGCCCGAACGTGACGTTGAGCCGCCGCCCCGCCAGCGCCCGCTCGCGGCGCACCGGCACGGTCTCGGCGGTGTGCTTGAGCCGTTTGGTGCGCAGCCAGGTCTTGATGAAGCCGGTGTAGGCCTCGAAGTCCTTGCCGTCGACGTCGAGGCCGTAGGCGTCGTAGCCGTACATGAGGGCCTGGTTGAGTGTGGTGCCGCGGCCGCACAGCGGGTCGAACACCGCCAGCCGCTCGCCCAGCCCCTTGCCGGTGGCCAGCCCTGTGACGTTGAGCAGCAGCTTGGTGAAGTGCTCGTTGGTCTTGCCGGCGTATTTCTGGATGGTGATCAGGTCGCTGCTGAGCCGGTCGAGCCGGTGCACGGGCAGCGGCCTGAGCAACTCGTCCTCCACGCCGAACAGGGCGTAGACGGAGGAGAGGTTGGACAGCAGCGCGAGGTGCGCCCGGCTCAGCGGCTCGGCCGTCTCGAACGTCACGTAGGGGACGCCGCCGATGGCGGTCTCGTCGCTGCTCAGGACCTGCCCGCCGAGCCCGCGCGCGCTGAAGACGGCCAGCTCGTTACGGGTCAGCCGGACGGAGCTCTCGGCGTAGACCCGGTTAAAGGCGGGCAGGATCAGCAGCGCGTAACGAGGCACGGTGCCCGATCCTATCCGCTGGCAGGGAGCGGGCGGCCGGACGAGCCTCTATGGTGACAACCCCCTGGGTTGCGGGGAACCATGACGCACATGGCAGGCTTGGGTGCGGTTGATCCGTGACGAGCGAATGGGGCCTCGTGTGCAGGGTTCGGGAAGGTCTGTCGTCACCATCGGCGTGTTCGACGGCGTGCACCGCGGCCACCGGCGGGTGATCGAGCGCGCGGTCGCCATCGCCCGCGAGCGCGGGGCGCGCAGCGTCGCCGTCACCTTCGAGCCGCACCCCGAGGAACTCGTACGCCCGGGGACACGCCCGCACCGGCTCACCAGCCTGCGGCGCAGGGCCGAGTTGCTGGCCGCGCTGGGCATCGACGAGGTCGACGTGGTGGAGTTCACGCCGGCGCTGCAGCGCACCAGCCCTGACGACTTCGTCCAGAGCGTGGCGGCCGAGCGGTGGCGGGCCGCGGTGGTGGTCGTGGGGGAGGACTTCGTGTTCGGGCACGACGCCAGCGGAGACGTCCAGACATTGCGGACGCTGGGCGATAAGTATGACTTCGAGGTGGAGGCCGTACCCCTGCTCGAAGGCGTCTCCTCGACCGCCATCCGCGAACAGCTCGCGGCCGGCGACGTCGAAGGCGCGCGCGAGCGGCTCGGCCGGCCGCACCGCGTGGAAGGCGTGGTCGTGCGCGGTTACCAGCGCGGGCGGCAACTCGGTTTCCCGACCGCCAACGTGGAGACGCCGCCGCACACCGCGATCCCGGCGGACGGGGTCTACGCGGGCTGGCTGGAGTGCGTCCCCGTCGCCAACCTGCCCGCGCTCTACGCGGGCGAGCGGTGGCCGGCGGCCATCTCGGTCGGCACCAACCCGACGTTCGAGGGCGTGCCGCGCACGGTCGAGGCGTACGCGCTCGACCGCGACGACCTGGAGCTGTACGGCGCGCACGTCGCGGTCGAGTTCGCGGCACGGCTGCGCGGCAACACCCGTTTCGAGTCCATCGAGGCGCTGATCGCCCAGATCCACGCCGACGTCGACGCCACCCGGAGGATCACCGGCTGACCCCCTTCCGACCCGCCCCATACGTCCCGCGCCGCGAGTGTCCCGACGACCTCGCGCAAGGTGGTAACCTTGCATGTCGGCTCTGTAGCGGCAGTGCTGCGCGCTGCCCATGAAGGCCTTCACGCGGCGACTGTAGGCACGCACGGTCGTTCGCACACACATCAGTCGTGCGTGCCCGTAGCTCAAAGGAGAGCCGTGTCCCTCGACACCGCTGCCAAGAAGTCCATCATCAGTGAATACGCGACGGCCGACGGCGACACCGGGTCGCCCGAGGTCCAGGTCGCTCTGCTCAGCAAGCGCATCAGCGAGCTCACCGAGCACCTGAAGACGCACAAGCACGACCACCACAGCCGTCGTGGCCTGCTGCTGCTCGTCGGTCGCCGGCGCCGCCTGCTGAAATACCTGCAGAAGGTCGACATCCAGCGCTACCGTTCGCTCATCGAGCGGCTCGGCCTGCGCCGATAGCATGAAGGGAGCGGCCCTGTGCCGCTCCCTTCGCATATGGCCCACGGCCATAGCCCCGGGCGCGTGGCGAGGTTCACCTACCCGCCGCGCCCGGCGTACAACTGAAGATCCGAGACACACAGCCCCCGCGTCCGCTTAGCACCATGCGACCCGCGACGCCTGCGGGCCGGTCCTCGGTAGTGGCTTCCGGTAGGAAAGACCGGGTGCTTCGATCGAAGACCGGCGCTGCACCTAACGAGGGTGCCGGTGAGAAAAGGGCGCGGGTGACCGACCATAAGGAGGTCCCCCGTGGAGGGTGTCCACACAGCTGAAGCCGTCATAGACAACGGCTCTTTCGGCACGCGCACGATCCGGTTCGAGACGGGTCGCCTCGCACGCCAGGCGGCGGGTTCCGCCGTCGCCTATCTCGACAACGACACGATGGTGCTCTCGGCGACCACCGCGTCCAAGTCGCCCAAGGAGAACCTCGACTTCTTCCCGCTCACGGTCGACGTCGAAGAGCGCATGTACGCCGCGGGCCGCATCCCCGGTTCGTTCTTCCGCCGTGAGGGCCGTCCCTCCGAGGACGCCATCCTCACCTGCCGCCTGATCGACCGGCCGCTGCGCCCGTCGTTCGTCAAGGGGCTGCGCAACGAGATCCAGGTCGTCGCCACGGTGATGGCCCTCAACCCCGACCACCTCTACGACGTGGTGGCGATCAACGCCGCGTCGTTGTCCACCCAGCTCGCCGGCCTGCCGTTCTCCGGCCCGATCGGCGGCGTGCGCGTCGCGCTGATCGACGGCCAGTGGGTGGCCTTCCCGACCCACCACGAGCTGGAGCGGGCCACGTTCGACATGGTCGTGGCGGGCCGCGTGCTCGCCGACGGCGACGTCGCGATCATGATGGTCGAGGCCGAGTCCACGAAGGACACGCTCAAGCTGGTCGCCGACGGCGCCGTCGCGCCGACCGAGGAGACCGTCGCCCAGGGCCTCGACGCCGCCAAGCCCTTCATCAAGGTGCTGTGCGAGGCGCAGTCGCGCATCGCGCGGGTCGCGGCCAAGGAGACGGCCGAATACCCGATCTTCCTCGACTACCAGGACGACGTCCACGACGCGGTCGAGGCCGCGGTGAAGACCGAGCTGGCCGCCGCGCTGACCATCGCCGGCAAGCAGGAGCGCGAGAACGAGCTCGACAAGGTCAAGGCGCTGGCCGCCGAGAAGCTCCTGCCCGAGTTCGAGGGGCGCGAGAAGGAGATCTCCGCCGCGTTCCGCTCGGTGATGAAGAAGCTCATGCGCGAGCGGGTCGTCAAGGAGGGTGTCCGCATCGACGGACGCGGCACCAAGGACATCCGCGCCCTGTCGGCCGAGGTCCACGTGGTGCCCCGGGTGCACGGCTCGGCGCTGTTCGAGCGCGGCGAGACCCAGATCCTGGGCATCACGACGCTCAACATGCTCCGCATGGAGCAGGTCATCGACACGCTCAACCCCGAGCGGACCAAGCGCTACATGCACAACTACAACTTCCCGCCCTACTCGACCGGAGAGACCGGCCGGGTGGGCTCGCCCAAGCGCCGCGAGATCGGCCACGGCGCGCTCGCCGAGCGGGCGCTGATCCCGGTGCTGCCCACGCGCGAGGAGTTCCCGTACGCCATCCGCCAGGTCTCCGAGGCGCTCGGCTCCAACGGTTCCACCTCGATGGGCTCGGTCTGCGCCTCCACGATGGCGCTGCTCGACGCCGGCGTGCCGCTCAAGGAGATGGTCGCGGGCATCGCGATGGGCCTGATCGGCGAGGGTGACACCTACGTCACGCTGACCGACATCCTCGGCGCCGAGGACGCCATGGGCGACATGGACTTCAAGGTCGCCGGCACCAAGGACGTCATCACCGCGCTCCAGCTCGACACCAAGCTCGACGGCATCCCCGCCTCGGTGCTGGCCGGCGCGCTCAAGCAGGCCAAGGGCGCCCGCCTGGCGATCCTCGACGTGATGCAGGAGGCGATCGACTCCCCGGCGGAGATGAACCCGACCGCGCCGCGCATCATCACGATCAAGGTCCCGGTCGACAAGATCGGCGAGGTCATCGGCCCGAAGGGCAAGATGATCAACCAGATCCAGGACGACACGGGCGCCGAGATCACCATCGAGGACGACGGCACGATCTACATCGGCGCCACCGACGGCCCGTCCGCGGAGGCGGCCCGCTCGGCGATCAACGCCATCGCCAACCCGCACATGCCCGAGGTCGGCGAGCGTTACCTCGGCACGGTCGTCAAGATCGCGGCCTTCGGCTCGTTCATCTCGCTCATGCCCGGCAAGGACGGCCTGCTGCACGTCTCCCAGATCCGCAAGCTGCACGGCGGCAAGCGCATCGAGAACGTCGAGGACGTCATGAGCGTCGGCGAGAAGATCCAGGTCGAGATCGCCGAGATCGACGGCCGGGGCAAGCTCTCGCTGGTGCCGGTCGAGGTCATCGAGCGCGAGGCCGCCGAGAAGGAGGCCAAGGCCGCCGCCGGCGACTCCGCCGAGGACGGCGACGCCGCTCCGGAGCAGCCCGCGCAGGGCGGCGACGACCGGCCCGAGCGGCCCCGCCGCACCCGCACCCGCGTGCGCAGCAGCCGCAACGAGGGGGACGACCGCAACTCGTGAGCGAGCTCAGCCAGGCAACCATCATCAGCGGCGTCGTGCTGACGAAGAAGGTTTCGTGAGCACGACCACGCTGCACCCAGGCAAAGACGGCGCCGGGGTGGTGAGGCGCACCGTTCTGCCCGGTGGGCTGCGCGTGGTGACCGAGACCATGCCGACCGTGCGCAGCGTCGCGGTCGGCATGTGGGTCGGCATCGGCTCGCGTGACGAGGCCCCCGAGCACATGGGCGCCACCCATTTCCTCGAACACCTGCTGTTCAAGGGCACCCCCACGCGCGACGCCATGGAGATCTCCGCCTCCATCGAGGGCATCGGCGGTGAGATCAACGCCTTCACCGCCAAGGAGTACACCTGCTACTACGCGCGCGTCCTCGACGAGGACCTGCCACTCGCGGTCGACGTGCTCGCCGACGTGGTGACCAGCTCGCTGGTGGCCGAGCAGGACGTCGAGTCGGAGCGCGGGGTGATCCTCGAAGAGATCGCCATGCACGACGACGACCCGTCCGACGTGGTGCACGAGCAGTTCGCCGCCGCGCTCTACGGTGACTCCCCGATCGGGCGGCCCATCCTGGGCACGGTCGAGTCGATCAACACTCTCGGACGCGACCGGATCGCCGAGTACTACCGCCGCTACTACCGGCCCCGCCGCACGGTCGTCTCGGTCGCGGGCAACGTACGCCACGAAGAGGTCGTCGAGCTGGTCACCAGGGCCTACGAGCGGGCGGGCATGCTCGACGGCCCGGCCGAGTTCGCGCCGCCGCGCACCAGCGGTCCCGGCGCCGAGACCCGCTCGGGCGTCACGGTGCTCGACCGGCCGACCGAGCAGGCCAACCTGGTGCTCGGCACGACCGGCATGACCCGCACCGACGACCGCAGGTTCGCGCTCGGCGTGCTCAACGCCGCGCTGGGCGGCGGCATGTCGTCCCGGCTCTTCCAAGAGATCAGGGAGAAGCGCGGCCTGGCCTACTCCGCCTACAGCTACACCTCGGCCTACGCCGACACCGGCCAGTTCGGCATCTACGTGGGCTGCCTGCCCTCGAAGATCGACGACGTGCTCAAGATCTGCCGTGACGAGGTGTCCAGGGTGGTGGCCGACGGCCTGACCGACGAGGAGATCATGCGCGGTAAGGGCCAGATGCGCGGCGGTCTCGTGCTCGGCCTGGAGGACACCGGCTCGCGCATGTCGCGCATCGGCAAGAACGAGCTCGTCCACGAACAGCTGATGTCGGTGGACGAGGTGCTGGCCCGCATCGAGGGGGTCACGCCCGACGAGATCTCCGAGGTGGCCGCCGACGTGCTCAACCGGCCGCTCACGCTCGCCGTGATCGGCCCGTACGGTGACAAGGACTTCACCGACGCCATCCGCTGACCCGCCGCTCAGGACCCCGGCCCGCGCAGGGCCGGGGTCCTGCGTGTTCGCCGACGTGGGCCGGGAGACGGATCGGGGCAGGACGATAGGGTTGTCGGTGTGATCAAGGTAGGAGTGCTCGGCGCCCGCGGCCGCGTGGGCGTGGAGGTGTGCAAAGCGGTCGAGGCGGCCACCGACATGGAGCTGGTGGCGGCGCTCGACAAGGACGACTCCATCGAGGGGCTCGCGGGCGCCGAGGTGGTGGTCGACTTCACCCATCCCGACGTCGTCATGGGCAACCTCGAGTGGGCCATCGGCCACGGTGTCCACCCGGTGGTGGGCACGACGGGGTTCGACGAGGGGCGGCTGGAGACCGTACGCCGATGGCTGGCGGCATCGCCGGGCACCAACTGCCTGATCGCCCCCAACTTCGGCATCGCCGCCGTGCTGATGATGCACTTCGCGCAGCGGGCGGCCCGCTATTTCGAGTCCGCCGAGATCGTCGAGCTGCACCATCCCAACAAGGCCGACGCGCCGTCCGGCACGGCCCGGCGTACGGCTGAGCTGGTCGCTGAGGCGCGCGCCGAGGCGGGGGCGGCCCGGATGCCCGACGCCACCAGCACCGCGCTCGACGGCGCGCGTGGGGCCGACGTGGAGGGTGTCCGCGTGCACGCGGTGCGCGTGTCGGGGCTCATCGCGCACCAGGAGGTGCTGCTCGGCGGCGACGGCGAGATCCTGACCATCCGGCACGACACGATGAGCAGGTCGGCGTTCACGCCCGGCGTGCTGCTCGGGGTGCGCAGGGTCCGCGAGCTGCCCGGTCTCACCCTGGGGCTCGAGCCGCTGCTCGACCTCTGATCCTCCGGCCGGCCGCGGCCTCCGCCGGGGTCGGCGCACACGACGTGCCCACCACCGGGCGGTCGTGGGCACGTCGTGAGGAGAGGGCCCCGGCTCCGCACAGCCGGGCCTACGTTCACCAAGATTAATACCCGTGGCGAGGTCCGCCCGAGAGATGAGATCGTGTCGGCATGGTGCGATGGGCGGATGCGGCGGAGCTGGCCGGCCTGGTGGCCGTCGAGCAGGCGGCCGACGGGCTGTTCGCCGAGGTGGGCATCGTCTTCCCGCCCGGCACGACCATGATCGAAGAGGTTGACGACCCCGGAAGGGTCCTCGTCGAGGGTGCGCCTCCCGAAGGGTTCGCCCTGCTGGGCACGGTCGACGGCAACGTGCACCTCGACCAGCTCGCCGTGCACCCGCGCAGCATGCGCCAGGGCATCGGCGGGCGGCTGATGACGGCGGTGATCGACCACGCGCGGGCCTGCGGCGCCCCGGCCGTGACGCTGACGACCTACCGCGACGTGCCCTGGAACGCGCCGTGGTACACCCGGCACGGCTTCACGGTGCTGCCCGAGCCGGAGTGGGGGCCGCAGCTGCGCGCGCTGGTGGAGCACGAACGGGAGCTCGGCATCGAGATCGCCCCTCGCGTGGTGATGCGCCGCTAGCCGCTCCGGGCGGGGCGGTGCGCGGCGAACCAGCGGGCGGCGTGGTCGACGGCGTCGGGCAGCGAGAACAACCGTGCGCGCGCTCGCCCGACCCGGCCGACGCGTACGGCGCCCGTTCGCTCGAAAGAGGCGCCGACGACCGCGAAGTCGCTGTCGTCCAGCGCCACGTCCTCGAACGCGCACCAGGTCCGGCCCGCGCCGTCGTCCACCACGGCCCGGTACGTACGGCGCGGCGGACGCTTGGTGTAGCGGTATTCGGCCAGGTGGAAGGCCGTGCACTTGTCGTAGCCGACGCCGAGCAGCAGCACCGTCGCGCCGACGTCGTACAGTTTGGCGAGCGGGGAGCGCTCGCCCAGGAGACAGTCACGGGCATGACCGTCGACGATCTTGGCCGCCAGCGGGCCGACGGCGGCGAAGGAGGTCTGGGGGTGGGCGCTGCGCTGCGCCTTCGCCAGCGTGCGGACGTGCTCGGGGATGCGGCCCATGGCGTCGGTGGGAGTCGTCGCCGGGTCGTAGGCCGGCATGCGCGCGCGGTAGGCGGCGACCTGTTCGGCCGACATCCCGGCGATCGCGGCGCGGTGAAGGGGCGAGGTGTCGGAGTTGGCGGACGTGCCGGTGGGCACCACCAAGGTGCCGTCGGGGCCGAGCGCACCGCGCAGCGCGGAGACGACCGCGCCCGCTCCGCCGTCGATGTGTCCGAGGCTGCTGAGTGAGGAGTGCACGAGGACCACCTGCCCGGAGCGGAGCCCAAGCGCCTCCAAAGCGTTTGTTAGGTGGGCAAACCTCATAATAAGGAATCCTTGCTCATCACGTTTGATAGGTCACTGCGTCGGACACGCAAAAATGCTAGCCGCTGGTTTCGTGACCTATACTGGCGCGGGTTGCTAGCGACAAGTCTTCGTAGCGCCCTCCCCATCCCAGAGCAAGAGGCGGACTGTCGCCGTGACCGTTTCCCATGGTGATCGTAGAATCACGCCTCGTGACGACCCGGGGCGGGGGATTTGAGCGGGGCCTACAGTCTGTGGCGCTACATCTCGCGCCGGTCGAAGATAACCGAATTCTCCATTGTGTGGGCGGGCTCGATGGCCTCCACGATCGGCTCGCGCACTTTTGGCGTAGCTTATCCGCTGCTCGCGCTGGCGCAGACCGGCTCACCCGCCGCGGCAGGCTTGGCGGGGTTCGCGCTGGCCGTCCCGATGCTGGTCTTCTACATCCCGGGCGGCCTGCTGGTGGACCGGGTGTCCGCGCGTACGATCATGCTGGTCACCGAGAGCGGTCGCTGGCTGACCGTGGTGGCCGTGCTCCTGTCGATGCCCGGTGGCGGCCCGTCGTTGCCCTGGCTCATGGTGGCCGCCGCGTTCGAGGGCACGCTCTGGGTCCTGTACACGCTGGCCGAAACGGCGCTGCTGCCCTCGTTGGTGCGGCCGACCATGATGTGGCGGGCGATGGCCAAAAGCGAGTCCGTGGGACATCTCGCCTCGCTCGTCGGGAGGCCGTTGAGCGGATATCTTTTCGGAGCCGGGCGATATATTCCTTTTGCGCTCAACGCGGTGCTTTTCGTCGTCTCCTGGCTCTTCTTCTTCGCCTTGCGGCGGGTGCCGGAGCGGCCTGATGCCGAGCCTCCGCTGTTGCGCGACCTGTCCGCGGGGTTTCGCGCGCTCATGGACCAGCCGTTCCTGCGCGGCTCGATCCTGGTGACGACCTTCACGAACCTGATGGTCAACGCGCTCATCATGATCTTCGTGGCCGGTTCCGCCGGGATGCCCTCGCTGGCGATAGGACTCGTGCTGGCGGCGAGCGGCGTGGGAGGCATGCTCGGCTCGGTCGTGGCCTTCTTCCGGGAGCCGCCACGCGAGGTGCTGATGATCCACGGCTGGACGTGGGTGGTCGCGCTCGCGCTGGCGGCCGTCGGCGCAGGGGTCCACGCAGGGCCGCCCTTCTTCGCCATGGCGTTCTTCGCCACGGGGTTCGCCGGGGCGTTCAGCAACGTGGCGATCAGGTCCGCGGAGGCGGAGAACATCGACCGCCGGACGCTGGCCCGGGTGGTCGGCGTGTCACGACTGGCCTCGCACGGTGCGCTCTGCCTGGCGTCCCCTTTGGGGGGCCTGCTCGTCACCGGGCTGGGCGTGACCGGGGGCGCGATCGTGCTGTCCGTGACCATGGCGACCGCCATGGCGCTGGCCCATCCCGGTGCCAAGGTGCGCGCGGTCCTGCTTCCCCGCCTTCCGGAGACCCGGATCGATGGGGAAGAACCGGTCCAGGAGGAGTTGTCACTGCGCGGCGACAAGCCGCCGCGCAGGTTCGGCCATGTGATGCGGTAAGGCGGGCGTTCGTGCGGAGATCGCACGTTTGGCGAGGTCCACGGCCGATGCGGTCTTTCCGGCGAGTTGCTCCACCCTGGCCGCATACCACAGCAACGGTCCGTGATCCACGGACTCCGCGAGGGCCTCGACCATCTCCCGCTGAGCTTCCCTCATACTGTCGACCTGCGCCAGCGCGAGCGCGTGCGCGACCTTGGCGAACGGCCACCGCAGCGGCTTGGCCCGGTCGAGGTCGCGTAACGCGGCGCGCGGACGTTCCATGCCGGCCAGGATCTGACCACGTCGAAGGAGGGCGTCGGTATTGTTCCCCTCTCTGTCGAGCACGCCGTTGAGCATCCCCACAGCCGCGTCCGGATGCCCACCGTGCCACAGGGCCCACGCCAGCTCCGTCTGGATGGTCAGGTCCGCGGGCACCCGGATCATCGCGGCCTGGAGCTCGCGTACGGCCTTGGCGGGGGAGCCCTGTGCGAGCCGGAGCCGCCCGATGGCGGTGAGCAGCGGTCCGACGGAGGCCACCGCACCGGCGGTCTCGAAACCCTTGGCGGCCGTGCTGTAGCGGGAGATCGCCTCGTCCAGATCCCCGCGTTCGTAGGCGACGTTGCCGAGCAGGGACTCGATCTGCGCGCGCACAGAGAGGTCGTCCCCGGATCGGGACAGCGCCTCCTCGCCGAGCCTGGCTGCCAGCAGGAGGTCTCCCTCGCGGTGCGCACTCGCGGCCTCGCCGAGCAGGTCATCGCAGCCGGGCGAGGCGGGCGGAGGTGACTGCTGCTCGTCCCGGCCAGGAGCCTTGAGCAGGTGGTGGTGGGCCAGTTCGTAGACCTCCTCGCCGCCCCGCCGGCCGGCGAGGAGGATGTGCCGTTTCACCAGCAGGGCAAGGACGGATCGGCCCACCCCCGCTGTTTCGACCGTGCCCTGCCGGACGGCCCGGCGGCTGCGCGTACGGCTCTCCGTACGGTCGGAGAACGTCATCCGCAGCCACGTCCTCAACCTGCGGTCATCGCCGTCGTACCGCTGCCAGGCGATCCGCCCGATCTCCCTGTCATAGTGCCCGGACAGCGCCCGGTCGGCATACCCGAGCACGTCGCTCATCGCGATCTGCTCCTGCTCGGGCGGCAGCGCGTTCCACAGCGCTTCACAGACCACCTGGAGCTGGACCGGGTGCACCTCGCGCGACCTGCCCGGCGGGTCCGCGCGAGGTGCGGCGTTGAGGAGCTCGGCCACCAGTTGCTCGGCCGCTCCCGGAGCGAACGCGCGTCCAGTGCCCCGCACCGGCCCGCGCACCGCTTCGAGCGCGCTGTCGCTGTCCAGTGCCTCCAGCGAGAACCGTTCCAAGGGGTGGTCGTCGGCGTTCGGGACCGCGCCGAGCAGTTCGCGCTCGTGCTCGAGGAGATCTCTCAGCCGGTCCGCGCGGATCGACAACAACACCCGGAGGCGGGAGTTCGCCTGCAGGGCCTCCGCGAGCTGGCAGAAGAACCAGTCGCGGTGCTGTCCGTTCCTCCTGCCGGGGACGAACAGCTCCTCGACCTGGTCGACGGCCATCAGCGTGACCGTCGGCTCGCCGTAGGCGTCGTGCTTGACCGGCCGGGTACGAAGGAACGCCGGGATCGTCATCCCGGCCAGCCGGGTGGGCCGCGCCGCCGGGGACCACGACGCCAGCAGGGCCAGAACGTACGGATTGTGCGGGGCCAGCGCGGCCCGCGGGAATGTGGAGCCGTACGACACCTGCCCCAGCGGCAGAACGTCCGTCATGCTCGGGCTCAGCAGCGGCAGGACCCCGGCCTGGATCAACGACGACTTCCCGATGCCGGAAGCGCCGTACAGGATGGTCAGCCGCTGTGTCTGCCAGAGTTTGCAGACCTCGCGGGATTCTCTGTCGCGACCGAAGAACACGTGGTGGTCCGCGGCACGGAAAACGCTCAAGCCCACGTACGGTCCCGACGTTCCCCGTTTCATGCCGGAAGTCGCCATGCCGATCTCATCCACAGCCACATTTCACCGCACATATCGTCCATGTCGGAAGGTGGTTGCGACTTTTCGCATGCGAGGCATTTCCAGCACACCCGCCCGGGTCGAAAGGTTCTTTTTCGGGCGTGGCCGGCTCCTGGATCGGCAGTGGATCCGCGAAGCGCGCCTAGATGGAGCTGGTGAAACCTGCGATCTGCTCCTTGTCGTCCGTCAGGCACGACGCCAGCGCGTTCCGGAGTGCGGCGCTCTCCATTTCGTTCAGCTTGTGCAGAGAGACGGCCGACACGTCGATCAGCCGGCGGGATCCGTACTGTCCGTCACGCATGTGCGCTCCATCCTTTTCGGTCACCCGAATATCGAAAACATGCGAGCGTTTATTGGCAAGTGCGTGGGCCTGGCGGAGTTCACTCCGGCGTGAATCCTCTTATGATTCTGTGCTAGATGGCCCGATCAATCAACCTCTAGGATGGATAATGCGTTTGGAGACCATTCTGGTGTGAAGCGGAGGACCGACGTGACGGATAACGCTTACCCCATGGCTCAGAGCCCGAAGATCTGGGAGCGGGTCCCCAAGCGCAATCCCAACTTCACCGGCCGCGCCGACCTCCTCACCGCGCTCAGAAAGAGCATCAACACCGTGACCGCCGTCGTAGCCCAGCCCCAAGCGCTGCAGGGTCTCGGTGGCGTCGGCAAGACCCAGCTGGCCATCGAATACGCCTGGCAATACCGCGATCACTACGACCTGGTCTGGTGGGTCTCCGCCGACCAGCCGCTGCTGGTCCCGTCCGTGCTGGCGGGAATGACGCAGGCGCTGAACCTGCCTCCCGCCAGCAGCACCGGCGTCGAGCAGGCCACGCAGTCCGTGCTCAGGACGCTGGAGAGCGGCACCCCCTACCGCCGGTGGCTGGTGATCTTCGACAACGCCGAGGAACCCGACTACATCAAGGACTTCATCCCCCGAGGGCCGGGTCACGTGCTCATCACGTCGCGCAATTCGCGCTGGAGCGACCATGAGCCCACCATCGAGGTCGACGTCTTCCGCCGTGAGGAGAGCGTGGCGTTCCTGCAGCGGCGCCTGCGCACGTCGATCGGCGAGCCGGAGGCCGACCTGCTGGCCGACAAGCTGGGCGACCTTCCGCTGGCGTTGGAGCAGGCGGCCGCGCTGCTGGCGCGGACGTTGATGTCGGTGGACGAATATGTGGCCCTGCTGGACGAGCAGACGAGCCGGCTGCTCAGCCTGGAGAAGGCACCGACCTATCCTCAGTCGATGACCGCAGCGTGGCAGCTGTCGGTCTCCCAGCTCGAAGACCGCATCCCCGCAGCGGTCGAGGTGCTGCGCTGCTGCGCCTTCTTCGGTCCCGAGCCGATCCCTCGGGATGTGTTCCGCCGGGCGAACCGCGCGGTGGGGCCGCGCCTCGCGCCCATCCTGTCCGACCCGATCGAGCTGACCAACGCGCTCAGCAACCTGGAGCGCCTGGCACTCGTCAAGGTCGAGCCGTCCACCCGCACCCTCCAGGTCCACCGCCTCAACCAGGCGCTGCTCCGCGACGAGACCTCGGAGAAGGACCGTGCCGAGCTCCGTCACGAAGTGCATCTCCTCCTCACGGGCACCGCGCCCAGCGACGCCGACGACACGAGCAGGTGGCCCCAGTTCGAGGAACTGGCCGCCCATCTGGAGCCGTCGGGGTTGGTCGAGTGCACCGTGCCGGCCGTTCGGCAGTTCGCGCTCAAACTGGTGCGCTACCTCTACGTGCGGGGCAGCTACCGGCAGGCGCAGGCGCTTCTCGACGAGTACATCACCAAGTGGACGGCGGCGGGCGGAGCCCTGCAGCCCGAGGTGCTGATGGCCCAGATACAGCTGGGCATCGTCCACCTGGCCCTCGCCAGGTACACCGAAGCGGAAGAACTCATGTCGCAGGTCGTGGACCAGATGGCCGAGACACTCGGCCCCGAGCACCCCGACACCCTGTGGGCGAAGAACAGTTACGCCGCCGCGCTCCGTGGCCGTGGTGAGTTCCTCCAGGCACGTGAGCTCGACTCGGAGGTCCGGTCGGGATACAACCGGCTGCACGGCGAGGACGACACCCTGAGCCTCCAAGCCCGTAACAACCTGGCCTTGGACTACGCGCTGACCAGCGAGTACAAGCAGGCCCGTGACATGCTGCTCGACGTCTACCTCTACATGAGCAGTGTGGAGGGCGTCGGCAGGCGCCCGCTGCTGCAGATGTGGAGCAACCTGAGCCGGGCCGTCCGGCTGAGCGGCCAGTTCCAGGTGGCCACCGACATGGCCGAGGAGGCCTACTCCTACGGCGTGTCCCACCTCGGGGACGACCACCCCACGACGCTCTCGGCGGCGAAGGACTACGCGATCGCGCTGCGCAGAAGCGGGCGGCTGGCCGAGGCTCTCACCCTCATGACCGACACGCACACACGCCTGCACCGCCTCTACGACGAGGGACACGCCGACACGATGGCGGCCGCCATCGGCCTGTGCAACGTGTTACGCGCCCATGGCGACCTCGAGGAGGCGACGGCGACGGCGCAGCGCGCGCTGCGGCACTACCCCATGATCTTCGGTGACGACCACCCGTTCACGCTGGCGGCCAGGATCAATCTCGCCCTGCTCCTGCGTCTGAACGGCGACCCCGCTGCGGCGCTGGAGATCGACGAGCAGGTCCTGTCCGGTCTCACGGTCCGGGTCGGCCGCGACCACGACTACGCCGTGAGTTGCGCCGTCAATCTGCAGAACGACCTTGCCGCCCTGGGCCGGCACGAGGACGCCCGGCGGCTGGGAGAGGAGAACCAGCGCTGGATCCGCACGCACTTCGACGAAGACCACTACATCAGTCTCGTATGCGCCGCCAACCTGAGTCACGACCTGCGAGCCACGGGCGCCGAGGCCGAGGCTGACCGCCTCCTGTCGGAGGTCAAGCAGCGGTTCGACACGGTCATGGGGCGTGAGCACCCCGACGCTCTCGCGATGATGGCCGGTGAGCGGATCAACTGCGACTTCGATCCCCCTCCCATCTGAGGTGGGCCGATGCGCCCGCCCGTCTCACGGGCGGGTGCCTGCCCAAGTCGCTCTGTGGTTCTCGGAGCGCCGGCGAGCTTGCACGGCCGCGGCCGGCGTGACCGGCTCGGCCAGCCAGCGGGCGAGCGTGTCGCGCAGCGTGGAGACCAGATGCGTGCCGGCCTCCGTCAGCGCGCCGCTGCCGAGGAGAGTGCCGGTGACCTGGTACGCGGCCTCACGCCAGTGGGCGAACTCCACCTGGGCTTGGTGCGCGTGCTGCGGATCGCCGGTGTGCCCGCGCCAGAATCTCGCGACGCCCGCGTGCGCGTACGCGCCGTGCAACAGCCCGAAGAGCGGGCGCGGGTCGGGACGCCACGGCGCGTAGAAGCGGCGGCCGTCGTCGGGAGCGACCAGCTCCACCACATCGCTCAGGGCGTTCAGCTTGGCGTGCTGGAGTTCGTGCGTCAGGGTGAGGGCCATGCCCATCCCATCGACCGGGTCGGACAGCGCGATCGTGCCGAACGTGTCCCGTGCGGAGGCGCTGTGCTGTTCGAGTGACGTGGTGACCACGGGGGTGAGCACCGAGACCGCCGTCGCCAGTTCCCCGGCCACCGACGGGTGGCGGTCCAGCAGCACCTGCCAGGCCTCGCGCAGACTGGCCGCCCACAACTGCAGCCGCTCGCTGGTCAGGCGTTCGCCGACGTCGTCCCCCGGCCAGCGGTAGGGGTCGAGGTCGTCGATGATCAGGCTCACGTCCTGGGAGACGGGGACGCGGTGCAGCACCTGCCAGCGCGGCCCGTCACCTGAGAGGCTCACCTCGTACGTGTGCCCGCCGACGTGCAGCTCGGCGCCGTCCTCCGTGGGTTCGGCGACCGCCTCGACCACCTCGGGCAGGTCGCCGGGCAGGGTGAGCAGCCCGAGCGAGGGCAGCATGAGCTCGCCCCCAGGCACCGGCACGTGCAGCCGGCAGGAACTCCGCGTGCGGATCGCCGCGGAGATCGCGACCGCCGCGAGCCGGCCCGGGTCTCCGCCGCCGCGGGGGAGTCCGCGGCAGGCCTGCAGCGCCCAGGCGCCCACCGCTGGATGACGCAAGAGGCGGTCGACCTCCGAGGGGAAGACGGTCTCCAGCTCGGACACGGTCTCGTAGGCGCGAGAGACGAGAGCGGCGTGCGGGTGCCGCGTCCGGTGCGCCTCGGCCACCAGCAGCCGTACGAGGAGCCGGTGTTTGCTCGCCTGCGCGGCGCACAGCTCACCGACGGCCTGCGCGCCTCCCTCACCCGTGGACAGCCCGGCGAATGCGGCGCTGGACACCACGTGGACGGCGTTCATCCGGCTCCACGCAGCCGGGCCATGTCACGCTCGCAGCGCGTCGCGATGTGCGTGATCAGCCGGTACAGGTCGGGACAGTAGACGGACGGTTCGGCGAAGCCGGTGTCCTGGTGGTAGCGGTGGGCGTACAGTCCGCCCCCGCAGACGGACATGAGATCGCAGCGGTGGCACGTGGCGGAGAGCGCCTGCGCGCCGATCTGCCGGGCGACGAACGAAGGGCTGCGCAACGCCCTGTCGAGAGGGTCGCGGAGCACGTGGAGCCGGGTCTGGGCCGCGCCGTGATAGGCGCTCTTCAGGATGTCGGACTGCTCGATGCCGCCGTCGGTCTCGATGACCACCATGCGGACGGGCGACAGCCCGACGCTCTCCGCCCGGGAGGAGCCGCCCATGATCAGACGCATGATCTCCCGGAAGAGCCGGATCTCGGTCTGCAGGACCGGGCTGTCGTACCAGTGGTCGAAGACGCAGATCAGCCAGTCGGCGTACGGTGTGGCCGCGGACCCGGTGTCGCGGAAGGGCGGCGGCGTGGCCCAGTTGCCGTGCGGCAGCAGGAAGTCGATCGCCGGCGGGTCGTACTCCAGCAGCGCCTCGTACGTCCGTAACGGATCGTTGCGTACGTCGACCGTGCACAGGATGCCGCTGAACAGGTGGTGGTAGGGCCCGTCGGTCAGCCGCCACAACGACTCGCTGACCAGGGCATGGCTGCCGCGGCCGTCGGCGAAGCGGCGGTGGCGGTCCTGACCTTCGGCGTCGCCGTCCAGACTGACCCCGACCCGCACTTCCAGCGACTCGAACAGCCGCAGGTACGTTTCGTCCAGGCGTACCCCGTTGGTCTGGACGTGAACGTTGACCTTGGTGCCCGTGTCGACCGCGCCGCGCATGCCCTCGACCAGGCGCGTGATGAGTTCGGGGCCCGCGAGCAGCGGCTCGCCGCCGTGCAGGATGACGTCGATCTCCGGCAGATCGTGGCGGGTGGCGTGCTCCGCGATGCGTTCGATCGCGCGGTCGGCGATGGCGTCGGACATTCTGCGCGGCTGGTCGCGCCAGCTCTGGTCGGCCATCTCGTACACGTAGCAGTGGCGGCAGGACAGGTCGCAGCGACTGTGTATCTTCAGAACGAACTGCTGAAAGGCGAGTGGCTCCCAACCGGTCGCCAGCAACGCCTCGACGTCGAGCAGTTCCGGGAATCCCAGGGTGAGCAGTGGTCTCGGTACAGGGTCTCCTGACAACGGGTACCTCTTCGCTCTCGCGCCCCAACTGGCCCTCGCTCATGGCGGAGTGCTGCGTTGAACCCCGGTCCTTATGTCTCACGACTTAGACGGTGAGTCAAGATTTATAGCGATTAATCCGATTATCTTCCTGGTAATAGAGCAACTCCTCAAAGAACAGAAACAGCTCATCGATTTCCGCGATCAGAGGAAGCCAGTCGTAGGTGCCGAAGCCGCCATGCTCCAGCGGCGACAGCAGATGCGCGGTGGCCCTGAGAGCGCTCGGCGGAATCTCGATCGGCATGACGTGGCTGACGCCGCCGCGGAAGGCCAAGGCCAGCGGGTGCAGCGGTCCGCGTACGCCGAGCGCCTCCAGCGCGAACTCGGCGGGTTGCCGCGAAACCGCGCCGTCGGCCAAGGCCAGCGTGCCGGGATTGGCCAGAGCCACGAGAACGCGCAGCTCAGGAGGCAGGTCGCGGAGCACACGCGGCGGCAGCTCCGCCTCGGCATGCCGCTGCCTGCGTGCCAGCAGGAGCAGCATCTCCGGACACCCCTCGCGCAGCCCGCGCAGCACGTCAGGAACACACTCGGCGGGCGAGTGCTCAGAGACGGCCAGCCGGCGTCCCATGGCCTGCCTGACGATCGCGAGCGGCTCGGTCAGCATGGCCTCCACCAGCCGCTGGTAACCGTCGTCGGGATCCTCGCGGAGGGCGTAGGCGTAACGTCCGACGGGGTCGGCGGAGTGCGGCTCGGCGCGTGTGCCCGCCTCGCGGGCCAGCCGGTCGAGGTCGCGTCGGGACTCCACACCCGTCACCGCGTGGCGCACCTTCCTGGCCGCCGGCGCCCTCCAGAGCAGAGCCGCGAGGCCCAGCACGGCGGCGCCTCCGGCGACCATCCCCATCTGTAAGGGGAGCGTGCCGGCCGTGGCCGCCGCGGCGAACAGCGCGATCGCCGTGACGACGGCCAGGGCCAGCGAAGCCAGCAGCTTCGCCCGCCTGCGCACGGCGAACGCGCTGGCCCTGCGGAACTCCAGCCAGTCGGCCACGGCCCGCGCGTCCCTGGCCTCGGTGATGTGTTCCACGAGCTCCGCACGGCGGGTCCGCCAGTCAGGGCGCCGCCGGCGCTCGCGTTCGAGCCGTTCGGCCACCTCGTCGAGCCTGCGCTGCAGCGCCAGCACCTCGACCTGACGTGCCGAGGTCAGCTCGTCCAGCCGCGTGCGCAGCTCCTGCAGGGCCTCGTCCTGCGGGGGCGGCTCGTCGGAGACGGCCGGCATGGCGGCGAGCCGCTTGACGAGCTCGTCCAGCGCGCGGTCGAAGGCGGGGGAGCCGTCGGCCACCAGGACCACGTGCATCGCCTCGCGCAGCACGGTGAGTACGGTGGGGCTGACGTATCCCGTGACAAGGAGCGCCGTGAACGCCGAGGACGAGCCGGCCCGCCTGGTGAGCATCACGTCGGCGTTGGCCACCTCGTCGTCGAAGAACACGGCCTCCGACAACCTGATCACGGCTCTCGGCGCGGGACCTCCGGGCAACTGGAACGACGTGATGGTGCCGTTCTCCTCGACCCGCTCAGCGGCGAGCCCGCAGGCCCGTAGCTCTCTCTCGACCAACGTCGCCAGGGCGGCGAAACCGGGCGCGCTGCTGTGCCGCGCGGAAACGGTCGTGACCAGCCGGGCGTCGATGAGCCCGGCGGGAGCCGCGGCTTCGAAGCCGGCCCAGGCCAGCTGGAGCAGCAGGCGGATGTTGCCGCCACTGTGCCGCAGCAGCTCCAGCACGCCGGCCTCGGTGAACGGCCAGATGTCGTCGCCGTCCGACTGCCGGGCGGCGTTGATGTACGTGGCGAGCACCAACGTCGCCTCACCCGGAGTGAGCGGCAGCATGTGACAGGCGCCGGCGCCCAGCCGCTGGCGCAGATCCTGCGGCATGCACTCCCAGCCCGCCTCGCTCGCCACCAGGACGAGCATCCCGCGAGCCCGCGGGACGGTTTCGACCAGGCCCTGCAGAATCCCGATGTTCCTGGGCACGGGGTCACCGTCGTCGAGCAGGAACTTCTCGCACTGGTCGAGCACCATCACGAACGGCCGGCCGCCGCCGGTCACCAGCCTGGTCAGCAGCTGCATACCGTAACGGCAGGTCAGGGGGTCGTCGATCTGGGCGCTGACCCCGAGCGCCCTGGAGGACTCCGGGCTGATCGGCCGCCCGCACAACCAGTCGTAGGCGTCATCGGCGAACCCGGGCCGCATCAGGTACGACAGCGCCCGCTGGAACTGCGGCCAGTCGCCCGCCACCGCGGCGATCTCCTTGGCCTGCTCCTCCAGCACCTCCCCGGACTCCACCGGGTCCGGACGGAACGGGCCCGACGCCTGCGACTCCCCGCCGACCGGTCTTCCCTCACGGCCGGACAGTTCCTCCGCCAGCGTGTCGAGGTAACTCAGGCTCAGCTCCGTCAGCAGGCTCAGCGGCAGCTGGGAGACCAGGCGCCGGTAGGCGGCGACGAAGTCGTCGTCCTGGAATCTCAGGTAGAGCTGTACGGCGTCGGGAGACTCCTCGTTGACGAACGCCATCATGGACCGCGCGGCGTGCGTCTTGCCGATCCCGTGCGCGCCATAAAGGCAGTGCAGAGCGCCGTCGTCGTCGAACGACGCCAGGTAGGTCCGAGCCTGCCGCACGCCGCCGCGCACGGCCGGCAGCAGCGCCGTGGGCGTGCTGTGGGCCCAGTCGGTCAGGAAATCCGGCAGGGACGTCTCTTCCGCGCTGGACGTGCCACGGGCCGGGAAGGGATTGCGCGCGGGGTAGTCAGCCATCGATGCCTCCAAGCCCGTTCCATCTCTCGCGCTGGTACATCCGGTTCACCAGCCAGCTCTCGGGCATGTGCAGGTCGTCCGTGGGCCACGGGTCGTCCTTGTCGTACTCCCGCAGCCGGAACTCCAGCAGCACCTCCAGATGCTGCATGGCCCGGCCGATGGTGTACCTGCGCCCGCTGAAGGCGTTCTTCACGCCTTCCTCGTGGAAGGGGGAGGGCGGCCGGCCCGTCCAGCGGCCGCGCGCCAGATGGGCCACCTGCTCCCCGGTCAGGGCGCTCAGATCCACGACGTGCACGTGAGAGGCCAGCCGCTGGCGCTCCGCCCTGGTCAGCCGGAAGGTGTTGGCGTGCTCATAGTCGTCGACCGTGAACACGACGACGGTACGGGTGTTCTCGAACACCTTGGTGGCCAGGGTGATCAGCTTCTTCGTCGGGACGCTCTCGTACCTGATGCCGAAACCCGCCCTCGCCGTCGCGTGGGTGGAACCGGTGAGCCCGGCGATCTCCTGAAGGTCGTACGCGTTCATCTGGTCGGCGTGCGTCCGCCGGCCCAGCTCGGTGAAGCGGTCGCGCAGCACGTCGGGGATGGCGATCGCCTGCTGGTTCATCTTGTTGCGCAGGGAGAGCAGCGTCGAGCACATCACCGGGTAGGGGTCCTGCGTCATCTCCTCGGGTTCCGCGCAGTGGATGGCGAAGCTCTCGCCGAGCCCGGCGGCGTCCCTGTAGAGGCTCATCACGTGGTTGGCCAGGGACGTTCTGCCGCTCTTGCTCACGCCGTTGATGAGGAAGAACACCGGGCGGTTCCCCCTGACCCCGGCCTCGACAGCCTCCTTGATCGCCGTGAGCCGGACGAATCCGGCCAGTTCCAGCAGGCGCGCGCGATCGGCGTCGTCGGCAACGGCGTTCAGCGGCCGGCAGGCGTACGGGTTGCCGGACCGCAAGCCGTAGAGCTCGTACCGGGCTTCGGCGGGCGGCATCTCACCCGCCGATCATGGTCAGGTAGGTGGGAAGCTCACCTGCGGTCGCCTCGAACGCCGACTCGGCGAACAACGGCGCCAGGAAGGCGTGCCTGTCGTGGTGGACCTGCGTCAGCCGCTGCACCTCGTCGGCTTGAGCCCCGAAACGCGCCTGGAAGCCCTGGAGCACGTCGGTGACCAGTTTGTCCTGGTAGGCGAGTTCGAGTGCGACCAGCAGCGCCGGTTGCCGTACCACGTCGGCGAACAGTTCCGGGCTCTGCACGCGCAGGACCACCAGCCGCACGACCAGGTCGGTGCGCAGCCCGGCCAGACCGGGCGTGTTCTCGATGACGGCCTCGGTCAGGCGCAGCAGGTTGAGCACCCGCTTGATCTTGCGCGGGTTGGGGGCGACGATCCGCTCCAGCGTCTCCACATGCCCGGCGGCCATCCCGCCGGGAAACGACTCGCGGATGAAGCTCCCCACCTCCGCGGGTCCGAGCGGGTAGAGGTGCAACGGGAGCTGGATCATCTTGTCCAGGTAGTCGTCGGCGACGAGGGTGTGGTCGGAGAGGCCGAACGGCTGATATTTCACCGACACCCCGCGGTCGACCACGTCCTTGGCGAGCGCGATCACGACGAAGACGTTGCTGAGGTCCAGGAACAACTTGATCGATTCGAGCACGTCGATGATCTGATCGGGCTCGCACCGGTCGAGGTCGTCCACGAAGAAGATGAGCTTCTTGCCCTTGGCGGCCAGGCGGTCGGCCTCCTGCTGTAGCAGGCCGCGCAACCGGCCGGTCTGGCTGTCGACCTGGCCGCGGAGCTCGGCGTACTGCTGGGCGAGCTTGCCGATCTTCTCCACGCTCGCGGAGCCCAGGTTGATTCTCTTCAGGATCTCGTCGGCCGCGAGGTTCAGCATGATCGCGCTGAGCCGGCGTACGGTGTCGGCGAAACGGCGGCCGGGGTCGGCGTTGAGGGTGTCGTGCAGGGCGTTCAGCAGGGGAAGTAACATCTCGGGCTCGCGGCGGTGCACCCACGGGTTGAAATGCACCCGGACGAAATCGTCGCCGTGCTGGTCAAGGAGCCGCTCGTCGACCATGCGCAGCAGGGTCGACTTGCCGCTTCCCCAGGCGCCGAAAATGCCGATGGTCAGGGGCGTCTGGGTGCCGGGATGGGTGATGACCGAAATGAGTGGATTAATGTAGCGCCGGAACTGGAGCAGATCTCCCCGCCAATCCACCGGCGCATCCGAGAGCATCGCAAAGTCGGGCATCGTCCCTCCAGCAAGAGGATGCCTTCTTTTTACGCTGAATACCCGCAGTTATCCAACTGTGATAACGCTGGACACGTCACCCCCGCGCGAGGTAGGCGTCCACCTCCGCGAGGTAGGCGTCCTTGACGTGCCGCGGCAGCCAGGCGATCTCGAACGCGTCGCGTTCGAGCCGGGCCAGCTCGTCCCTGGTGAGCTGGAGCGCGCCCTGCAGGGCCTCCAGGTTCTCCCCGACGTACGCCCCGAAATAGGCCGGGTCGTCGGAGTTGATCGTCACGCGTACGCCGAGGTCCATCAGTTTGCGGATGCCCTCGGCCTTCATCGAGTCGGTGACGAAGCCGTTGGAGACCGGGCAGCAGGTCAGCCCCATGCCGCGCTCCAGGACCACCTCCACCAACCGCTGGTCCTCCAGGATGTTGACCCCGTGGTCGATCCGGTTGACGCCGATGTCCTCGACGGCCTGGCGGATGTGCTCGACCGCGTCGTCCTGGTCGACGTCGCAGTGCATCGTCAGGAGATAGCCCTCCTGCCTGGCCCGCTCATAGACCGCCGCGAACTTGACCGGAGGGTTGCCCTTCTCGTCGGAGTCGAGCCCGACGCCGGCGATCCACTCCCTGTAGGGCAGCGACTCCAGCAGCGTGGCCATCGCGTATTCGGCCTGGAAGTCGCGCAGGAAACACATGATGAGCTGCGCCCGCACCCCGAGCCGCGCCTCCGCCTCCAGCAGCGCCCGCCGCAGCCCTCTGACCACCACGTCGAACGGCACCCCGCGCGAGGTGTGGGCCTGCGGGTCGAAGAAGATCTCGGCGTAGCGCACGTTCTGCTCGGCGGCCTTGCGCAGGTAGGCCATGGCCAGGTCGTAGAAGTCGGGCTCGGTGCGCAGCACCTGCATGCCCTCGTAATAGATGCGCAGGAAGGACGGCAGGCTGTCGAAGGTGTAGGCGGCCCGCATCTGCTCCACGCCCGCGTAGGGCAGCCGCAGGCCGTGGCGCCTGGCCAGCTCGAACTTGAGCTCGGGCTCCAGGGTGCCCTCGATGTGCAGGTGGAGCTCGCACTTGGGCAGACCGGCGATGAAATCCTTCACCCGTCCACCCTAGAAGATGATCGCCAGCCCCACGGCGAAGAGCAGGCCGTACGCCATCTGCAGCTTGCCCGTCTGCTGCAGCACCGCGATCAGCGCGGGGCCGACCGCCCTGCCCAGCACCGCCCTGATGGGCGGGACCGCCAGCGGCGCGGCCAGCAGCACCAGCGCGGCCCATGGCGTGATCGGGATCATGGCCAGCGCCACCAGGAACGGCACCACCTGGCAGGCGACGTAGAGGGCGCGGGTGCGCTCGGCCCCCAGCAGCACGGCCAGCGTACGCTTGCCCGCCTGGCCGTCCGTGCCGACGTCGCGCAGGTTGTTGACCACGAGCATCGAGCACGACAGCAGGCCCACCGGGATCGACGCGACGAACGCCGCCCAGCTCAGCGACTCGGTCTGCACGAACGCCGTGCCGACCACGGGCACCACCCCGAAGAAGATGAACACGGCGACCTCGCCCAGGCCGCGGTAGCCGTAGGGGTGCCTGCCTCCCGTGTAGAACCAGCCCGCCGCGATGCACGCCGCGCCCACCAGCAGAACCCACCACGCGCGCGTGACGATGACGAGGACGAGGCCCAGCACGGCCGCCACGGCGAAGCTGCCCAGCGCGGCGGTCAGCACCTGCCGGGGCGTGGCCGCCCGCGAGCCCACCAGCCGCATCGGGCCGACCCGCTGGTCGTCGGTGCCGCGGATGCCGTCGCTGTAGTCGTTGGCGTAGTTGACGCCGATCTGCAGGGAGAGCGCCACGAGCAGCGCCAGGATCGCCCGCCACCACACGAAGCCGCCCTCGCCGATGGCCACGCCGGTGCCCACCATGACGGGGACGACGGCGTTGGGGAGCGTGCGCGGGCGGGCGCCCGCGATCCATTGACCGGTGGTTGCCATGTCGTCGGCCCTTTAACTGATGTCGGTGGTGAGCCGGACCATCCTGATCGGGCGGCCCATGTCGAGAACGCGTTCGGCGGTGTCCTCGCCCCAGCCGGCCGACTCGAGGAAACCGAGCACCGCGTAGTTGTCGGCGAACGCCCAGGTGACGATCTGCCGGAAGCCGTCCTCGCGCAGGTGGTCGACGGTGGCGTTGAGCAGGCGGCTGCCGTGCCCCCGGCGTACGAAGTCGGGATCGACCAGCAGCGTCAGCATCTCGGCCACCACGCTGGGATCGAGGTCGGGGTCTTCGGCGGGAGCGTGGGAGGCCAGCCCCACCACGCGCTCGCCGCCACGGGGTGTGGTCAGCGCGGCGCTGCCCCCCTTGCCCAGCGCGGGGAAGCCCTCGGTGTCGAGGATGGTCTCCACGGCCACCAGCACTCGATGCATGGCGGTGGGCGGGGCGACGATCGCCTCGTCCCACTGGCGCAGCCACATCTTCTCCGCAGCCGCGCCGGTCATCTGCTCGAGTGGCCCCTCGGGGAGGAAATCCCGATAGCCGTAACGCCAGGCGCGGATCTGCGTATTCGCAACCTGGAGCACATCCTCGCGCCGGGCCGCCCGGACGCCTACGTCTGCCATCTCGGCCCGCTCCTTCGACTGCCGTTCATGCCACAAGGCACGACTTACACCGTATCGGTGTTTGACCCTTGGGGACGACGCGAACCCTTCCTCCTCGCCCGGTAAGCCCGGGTTTTGGTGCGGTTCCCGCACACCCGCATGGAACACCACGAGCGCGACCTGTTCTTCGACGCGTCGATGAACGCCCACTGGCACGTCCCCTCCGCGCACACCTTGAGGCGGTCCCACGACGCGGTCACGGCAGCCACGGCGATCGCCGCCAGCCCGCCCCGCACGCCGCCGCCCGCCGGCGCCGCCCCGGGCCGCTCGCCCTGCCCGGCCCTGATCGTGAGGGGCAACGCGGGCAGCTCGGCCGCCTCGCGCCTGAGCGCCGTCCTGAGCGCCTCGCGCAGGGCGATCGCGGTGTGCAGGTCGTCGTCGCTGGCCCGGTCGCGCGGCTCGGCCAGGCCGCGCTCGCGCAGCCACACGGCCAGCTCGGCGGGCGACGACAGGTCGTCCGCCCGGGCCTCGACGTCGTAGGTGTTCACGAAGTCGCGTACGAGCTCCGCGGGGCACGGCATGCCGGTCACTCTAGTGCGCGTGGATCAAGCACACGTGCGGCCCTCAGGGCTCCATGGTGACCTCGTCCAGGGCCCTGGCGAGCCGGCGTACCCCTTCGTGCAGCTCGGCCAGGTGCGCGGCGGCCATGTGGGTCACCCGGATCCGCGGCCCCGGCGGCTCGGAGGGGTAATAGATCCGGCCGGGACTGACCAGCGTGCCGTGGCGCCGGGCGGCCGCCACCAGCGCGCTTTCGTCGATCTCGGCAGGCAGCCGTACCCACAGATGCATCCCGCCGGCGGGCAGCAGGTGCGGCTCGGCCCGCGGCATCCGCGCGGCGAGCGCGGCGGCCAGCGCGTCGCGGCGGACCTCGATCTCGGCGTGCACGGCGGCCAGGTGCCGCCGCCACGCCGGTGACCCGACGAACTCCAGCGCCGTCTCCTGCAACGGCCGTGCCACGAAGAACGACTCGACGAGCTGCCCGGCCCGCAGCCGGTGCGCGGCCGGTCCTCTGGCGATCACCGCCGCCACCCGCATGCTCGGCGACAGGATCTTCGTCAGCGAACCCACGTGGACCACCGTGCCGTGCCGGTCCATGGACGCCAGCGACGGTGGCGCCTGCGCGGTCAGGTAGCGGGCGAAGTCGTCCTCGATCACGAACGCGCCCGCCGCCCTGGCGACGTCCAGCACCTGCGCCCGGCGCCCGGCCGGCAGGGTCGCGCCCGTCGGGTTGTGCAGGGTGGGCTGGCAGAGGAACACCCGTGCTCCGGTCACGGCGAACGCCTCGGCCAGCAGGTCGGGCCGTACCCCTTCGCGGTCCATGGGCACCGCCGTGGGCCGTAACCCCGCGGCTCTGGCCGCCACGAGCGCGCCCGGGTAGGTGGGCGTCTCGACCAGCACCGGCGTGCCGGGTGCGGCCAGGGCGCGGAACGCGTGCGTCAGCGCCGCCTGCCCGCCGCTCACGATCAGCGCGTCGGCGGCGGTCACGTCGCCTCCCGCCTGCGCCGCGAACCATCTGCGCAGTTCGAGCAGGCCGGACAGCGGCGGCATGGCCCAGGCGCCGGGCCGCCGCACGGCCCGCGCCGCCGCCGCGGCCAGCTGCCGGTCGGGCCGCAGCCCCGGACGCAGGTAGCCACCCGTGAGCGGTACGGAGCCCTCGGCCGCCACACCCAGCAACTCCGCGACGGGGCCTTCGTCGACCACCCGGTCGCCCAGGGCGACGGTCTGCCACGACAGGTCGGCCGCGTCCTCGGTCCTGGCCACCCGCTGGGCCACGTACGTGCCGCTGCCGGGTCTGGTCACCACCCGCCCCTCGGCGGCCAGCTGTCCGAGCGCCCGCGACACCGTGACAGGGCTGACGTTGTGCCTGCGCATGATCTCCCGGCTGGACGGCAGCCGCGCGCCGGCGCCGAGCCTGGCGGCCTCGTCACGCAGTATCGCAGCGATCTTGGCGATACTGCTATCGTTGTCCATGAAGAAGGAGAATAGCGCTACTGTCCGTGATGGAGTAGCGGTCCCCGCCTCGGAGCCCGGCTCGGAGCAAAGCCGGCGACGCCGGGGCACCGCCCTGGCCTTCCTCGGCGTCCTCGCGTTCTCCGGCTCCTTTCCCGCCACCGTCCACGCGATGCGCGGCTTCGACCCGTGGCTGACCGCCCTGGGGCGGGCCGCCGTGGCGGGCGTGGTGGCGCTGATCTGCCTGAAGGCCGCCGGCCGCCCGCTGCTCCCCCCGCGCGGCCGGTGGCGCGCCTACGTCCTGATCTCCCTGGGCGTGGTCCTCGGCTTCCCCGCCTTCAGCGGCCTGGCCCTGGACCTGGGCGCGAGCACGGCGCACGCCGCGGTGGTCACCGGGCTCCTCCCCGCAGCCACCGCCGCCTGCGCCGTCGTCTCGGCCGGCGAGCGTCCCCGCCCGCTCTTCTGGGTGGGCTGTACGGCCGGCGCCGTCGCCATCACCGCCTTCACCCTCACCCAGCACCACGGCAGGCCCACCTGGCCCGACCTGCTCCTGGTCGGAGCCCTGCTGTCGGCGGCGGTCGGCTACACGGAGGGCGGCCGGCTGGCCAGGCACACCCCCGGCTGGCAGGTGATCTCCCATGCCCTCGTCCTGTCGCTCCCGCTGACGGTGCCCCTCACGGTGGTGCTGGCCCTGGCCACGCCGATGAACCCGACCCCGCCGTCGGTGGCCGGTCTCGCCTACGTGGCGCTGGTCTCGATGTTCCTCGGCTTCTTCCCCTGGTACGCGGGCCTGGCCCAGGGCGGCATCGCCAGAGCGGGACAGACCCAGCTCACCCAGCCGCTCCTGACGCTCGTCTGGGCGTGGGCCCTGATGGGCGAACGATTCGGCCCGGTCACGGTGGCCGCGGCGCTGGCCGTCCTGGTCTGTGTGGCCGTCACCCAGCGAGCCCGTACTTGAAAGACGTGACGCCGACACGCAGGATGGGGGAGGAGGTGTCACACATGGCGGACCTCACGATCCCAGAGGGCGGTTTCTGGCCTGCGCCGCAGATCCCGCAGCCCAACATCTATCCCATGGAATGGCGAGTCGAGACGGAGAAACTCGCCGCCATCTACGAGAAGTCCAAGCGCATGGTCTGGAACCCGGCCGACCTGCCCTGGGACGGCCTCGACCCGGACGACTTCACCCGCGAGCAGCGTCTGGGCATCATGTACTGGTTCGCCGTCCTGGCGAACTTCGACGCCTCGGGGCCGGCGGTGTTCGCCCGCGCCACCATCCAGGCCTTCGAGAAACACGAGGAGGACCCGGTCAGGAAGTGCTTCTTCTCGATCACCCGTGACGAGATGAACCACGAGGAGTGTTGCCAGCGGGCCATCGCCAGGCTCTGGCCGGGCGGGCCGCTCGACTGGACGCCCTCCGACGACCTTGAATCGGCCGCTCACAACAACATCGGCTGGCTCTATCACAACGGCGGCCGCTACTGGAACGGCTACAACTCGGCCGTGGGCAAATACTCGCTCCCTGTGCTGTTCACCAGCTTCATGATGGGTGAGATGGCCGCCTCGACGCTCTTCAGGGGCATGGCCTCGGGGACGCAGCACCCGGTGTTCGGCGAGATGTTCCAGCGCATCGGCAGGGACGAGTCTCGACATCTCCAGATATGCATGACCATCCTGGAGAACGAGTGGCCCGGGCTCACCGAAGACACCAAATCGCTCATCACCCGACAGCTCAGAGCCGGATTCGTCTTCCTCAGCATGATCCTCTGGGAGCCGCCTGAGGGCTTCTGGGAGTTGCCGCCGTACTTCTTGGCCAACCACCGCGTCCTCATGGACCACGCCAGGGAAGCCGGGCTCGGCGTCCTGTCGTACGAGGAGCAGGCGGAGAACTGGCGCGTGGCCATGGCCAGGGTCCGGGTGATCGTGGAGCGCTGGGGGATCGCCTTCCCCGCCATCCCGGAGCTCGACCTGGAAGGGGTGGAGGTGGATTTCATCGATCCCGAGGAGATCATCCCGGTCTTCTAGCCTGGCGCCCTGAGGTCCACGCCTGGCCGGGTGCCGGGTGCCGGTGCCCAGTGCCAGGTGCCAGGTGCCCAGTGCCAAATGCCGAGTGCCGGGTGGCAGGTGCCAGTGTCCGGGCCGGCATCCGGCCCCCCGCTCGGCGAACTGTTCACGCAGCCGGGGCACTCAGAGGGTGGGAGCCGCGGAACTCCCGGCGAAGGAGCCTGCCCTGCTCACCGGTCTCGTCCCGCCGGGAAAGGTCATCGCGGTGTGCTTGTCCGCCCTCGACCGCGCGCCATGCTCGACGACAAGGGCGAATTCGTGCACACCCACGAGCCGAGGCCGAGGGGCGGGCTCGCGTCCGGTCCTGTCCGACGACACCGGCGGCAGGGCCGGGGCGAGATCGCGCGGGGGAAGTGTTCCTTGTGCTCGCCGAGGTCACCTGGGGTGCACAGGGGGAGGGGTTCCAGGTCGTCGGGGCGCCTGGCGCGGACGGCGTCGCCGCCTCCAGTCCGTCGGGGACCGGCGTGGAAGGCGCCGCCGCTTGAGAGCGGGGTGGGTCATGAGGTGAACGACACCACGACGATCGTGCGTGGTTCCGCCTCGCGCCGTCCGGGCGTCCCTGTCCGGAGCGTCCCTGTCCGGGCTGTCTTTGTCCAGGGCGTCTCTGTCCGGGGTGTCCCTGTTCCGGGTATCCCTGTCCGGGGGAGGCCTCGCGGACGCGACAGCTATGATTCCCGATTTATGGGCCATTTCTCGGGGCTGTTCACATATGTGCCCCGATAAGGGACGGTGAAGACCCATCCCTGCTCTCTGAGGTAGGCAACGGCCTGGCGTACGGTGACTTTGGCGACGCCGTACTGGCGCATCATCATCTTCTCGCCGGGGATGGCCCTGTTCGGCGGGATATCGCCGTTCTTGATATTTGCCGCGACTTCTCCGGCTATCTTCTGATATATCGGCATCGTCTTGGGCGATCGCGGCGCGCCCGGCGGGCCGACGAACGTGCCTTCGCCCTGCACGGTGTACGCCAGCCCTTGTTCGCGCAATTCCCGGGCCACCCGCCGGGCGGTCGTCCGCGCGATGTCATATTCCTTTTCGAGCGTGGCCTCGCTCGGCACCGGATCGCCCGCTTGGAGTTGTCCGCGTTCGATCTGATCGCGGACCAGGTCGGCGACCTGCTTGTAGATGGGCACGGGCCCTTCGCGATCTAGCACGCCCGAATTATAGACGACACCGTACATGTCCGCTCAACGTGCGCGCCTACCAGGTCTATGGATACGTCCTCTAGACCAGCAGATAGTGGCGAGATTATAGTGAGCGTCATGCAATGGGAAGAAGGCGACCTGCACGGTCGGCACGTTCGGCCGGGTGTCGACGTGCACGGAGCAATCAAATGGGAGCCGGCGGCCAAGCGCCCGCGGGTGCGCGTCAGGGACAGCACGTGTGAGTGCATGCCGGTGGTTTATGAATTGTGCATCGCGGGCGGCCTGTTCTCCATTCTCAAAATCACCAGAGGGGAGGGAAGACGAAGGTCGAGGAGTTCACCACTAGACCGAACTCCCGCGTGCGTGACCTGTGGGAGTCCCTTTGTGAAGGTGCCGGCCAGGATGAGTCTGAGGTGTCGACGACGCGTGAATACTGGTTCCGGCACGAATTTCGCGAAGGGTCGGGTTCAGCCGACGAGGAGGACGCGGTGTTCGTGCGGGAGCCGGCGACCCGGCCGAACCGGTCTGGCGTGAACGTGATGTCCCTGACCCCGGGGACCGGGTCGTCGAACGCGACGATGCAGCAGCGGGGTGCCGGTCAGGCTGTTCTGTGACTTCCTGATCGAGGAAGGCCTGCCGGAGAGAAACCCGGTCGGGCGCGGGAACCACATCCGACCGCCGCACCGGCGAGCACGCGGACTTCCTGTTCGCCTTCCACGCCCGCCGCGTCCCATCGACCTACATCAACAGCACCATCATCCCGCTGCTCTGCCGCAAAGCTGGCGTCCCGACAGCAGACGTCCGTGGCAACATCACCAGCCACCGGGCCCGCTCCACCACGCCTCACCGCTCTACAACGCCAAAGAACCCATGACCCTGTTCGAGCGCGCCACAGCCCAACCGGTGCCGCACGAAGTCCGGATCGGCATCGCCGAGATCGATGCTGTTCTCATCAAGAGCGTTGGCGATGTGGAAACGACCGGCGTTGAAGAGGAACTCCACAGCGAGGGTGCCGTCCGCCAGGTCGTAACTCGAAGGACGCCACTCGAGCAGAGCAACTTCGCGCAGTTCCTGGCCGATGAACGGCTCAAGCCGTTCATCGGCGCTGGACCACGCAGGTGTCTCCTCGACGTACTCCCAGCCGGTGATCGCAGCCGTCGTGTCGATGGTGTTCCAGCTGATCGACAGCTCATCGAACTTCCAGTGGCAGATCTCTACCCGGACACCGTCGAAGTCCAAGACGACGGGCCAGTCAGCGAACCAGTCCCCGTCCTCGACGAAACGCACGATCGCGAACCCCGTCAGGCGGCGGCCACCAAGCGCGGCCAGGCTGGGTCCATGGTTCTCGCGGACGGCTTCAAGCCCGACGAGAAAGGTCGGCTCGAAGCCGGAAATGCCCAACACGATAGCCGATTGTCCAGGTTCTTCACGGGACCAGCCGGCCGATATCCACTGCCGAGCCGCATGGCCCCCGCTTGACAGATCAGGTTTCACATAATGATGCGGTTGACGTGCCCCTCGACCGGGCCGGAACGGAAGGGCATGGCCAGACCCGCGTGGGCTGTGTCGAGATCGCGGCGCAGGCCTGTGATGTGGTTCGCCTGGCCGGACTCACCGCACCCGGCAGGCCGAACGCCGCTGCCGATGGCGGAAGTCGGACCCAGCGCAGCGGGCCCTGCCGGTCTGGCCCCTTTGCGCAATGGTGACACCTACGCTCGCCTGGCCGCCGTTTCGCCGCGAGGACCACCACGGCCTGACGCTGTGCTCGCGAAGCCGTTGATCCTCTGGCCGCCGTGGCCGCTGACGTCCACGCCCGGCTGACCTGGCTTGGCATCACCGGAACCGAGCACCTCAGCGGGATCAGGCTCCACGGGGACACTTCTCCGGAGGCTTGCCGTACCAGGCCGTCGGGATGAACAGCCTCACCGTGTGATGAGACAGTGGGCAACCGCGTAAGGCGCTGCCGTCGAGGAGTGGATCGCGACACCGGGGTGGAGAATGCCGAGCGTTTATGACAGCGAACGGCTGGCGGCAAGCTACGCCTTCGACCGTCCTCCTGTGCATCAGCGCATCCTCGAGTCGGCACGCCTCGAACGTCCGCTCCGGCGAGCCCTGGATGTCGGATGCGGCGCGGGCGTGTCCACTGCGGCACTCGCGCCCTTGGCCCACCAGGTCATCGGCCTGGAGCCGGTGCCGGCCATGCTCGCGCACCGACGATCCGTCGCGCCCTCCGCTCGTTTCGTCATCGGCGCAGCGGAGCGGCTGCCGTTCGCCGCGGAGTCGTTCGACCTGGTCGCCGCCGCCGGCTCACTCAACTACACCGACCTTGCGGCCGCCCTTGCCGAGGTGGCTCGCGTCCTGACTCCTGACGGGATCTGCCTCGTGTACGACTTCTCCAAAGGCCGCTCCGCGCTCACAGGCGACGCGCTGGCGGCGTGGTTCGAGTCGTTCGAGCAACGATTTCCGTCACCGCCTGGATGGCGGCCGACGGCCGTACACGATGCGCCTCTCGCCGGGACGGGGCTGAGCCTGCTCGATCACACCGACCTGGACATTCCCGTACCGATGACATTGGACGACTACCTGCGTTACGTGCTGGGGGAGGTCGGCGTGGACAGTGCCATCGCCCGCGGGAACGACAGCGCCGAGCGGGCACGTGAGTGGTGCCGCCGCACGCTCGCGGAGGTGTTCAAGGACGGAGAGGTGACCGTGGTCTTCCACGGGTGTCTGACCACGCTGGTTCCGACCGGCGGCAGTCGGCCCGCTGCTGGATGACGGCGCTCGACCTGGTGGAACACGGACGCCGTCGCCTCCCGCCCTTCCGGCGGCGACGTTCCTCTGAACGCACTCTGCCCCCGCGCAGGCAGGGAGGGCTGTAGCCGACGGTGTATGGCGTGGATCGTTCACCGAACCGGACTGCGGGCTGTCGTCGTCATCAGTATGGCGATCAGGCGTTGGGACAGGAGGGTGTTCTCACGTGCCATGCGCACACCACCGTCACGGCCACATCGAAGCGGGCTATCGGACAACCGTTGACAGACGCATGGTCTCCACTGTGTCGTCGGGGTCGGTGCGGATCAGGCATGACACCGCGTCGGAGCTCGCCTCCCGCGACCGTACGGACTTGGCCGGCCCGTGGGAGGAGAGTCGGCTCGTCGAGGTTCGGATGGTCGACGGTGTTCGGATGCAGGTGGATGGTCGGGATCGCCGTCCTTTTCCCTCCTTAAGGACACGACCGTTACGCCCGAGGAGTCTCGAGTGGGCTTATCTGGGGTCAGGCAGAGAGTCTGATGATCGCTCGACTTTCGGCGACGGCGTGGATACACGTGTGACGTTCACGCCGGCGGAGGGATGGCCGGATCTGCCGCGTTGACGGTGAAGCCGGGAAGCATTCGGGCGCACTGGCCGCGGATCTCCGCGCCCTGGATCCAGTTATGGAAGGCCAGTGATTCCCGGCTGCCCACGGAGGGTGGGCAAGGCCATGCAGTTTCCACCGCAAGGCCTTGCCCACCAGTTGACGGTCGACAGTTGCCGCGTCTGAAGTCCGTCAAGCAGTGAGGGTGCCAAAAACCGTCCTGCACCAAAGGTGTTTCGCGCCGGTCTCTGGCGACGCGCCTGCCCAATCGCACGACGTAAACGATCGGGCTTCGCCCGGGACCGGCGCGAAACCATGGACGTGGCGACGCGCCCTCCGGAGGCACAGAACCACGCCATGACGGGTGCCGGCCGACTGATGTCCTATCGGCCACCCGCGGCATTAGGCTCTCATGGTTGTCTCTTGGAAAACTGCAGTTCGTCGCTATGCACAAGATCATGGTGTTTGATGTTGGCTGGGCGAGAGTCCGCGGCGGATTGGGTCTATGTCGGGATTCGTCGCCAGGCCGCATCGACGATGATCAGGTGGTCGAGGAGTCGTACGCCGACGGTCTCGGCAGCCGCGAGAAGCTGGGCCGTGGCTTCCAGATCGGCCACACTCGGCTCCAGAGACCCGCCCGGATGGTTGTGTGCCAGGCCGAACATCGCGCCACCCGCGGTCAACACTTCGGTGATCACCTCCCGGATCGGCACCGTCGTATGGTCGGCCCCGCCTTCGGACAGCACCACGCGTCGCAGCACCCGGCCACGGGTGTCACACACCACCAGGACCAGCCGCTCCTGAGCACGATCACGCAGCAGGGGAGCGCACGCGTGTGCCAAGTCGGACGTGTTGTTGATCTGCTCCCGCTCCGGCCACGCGTCCGCCCGCCGTACGAGATGGAAAGCCGCACTCACTCGCGCGGCCTTGGCAGGGCCGACGCCGGGCACGGTGAGCAACTTGTGCGGCTCAGAGCGGCTGAGCGCCTCCAGATCCCCGCAGTGCTGAATCACCTGGCTGGCCAGATCCAAAGCGCTCGACCCACGAAACCCTGAGCCCAGCAGCACGGCCAGCAGCTCCCGGTCGGCCAGCGCAGCAGCGCCACTGGCCATGAGCCGTTCGCGGGGCCGGTCGCCTTTCGGTAGATCCTTGACTCGCATCGACAACCTCCGCGACCGTTCTATCAACGCGTACCGACAATCTCTGACCTGCGCATTCGTCGCGAACGGCACCCGTCCACCTTTGCCGCCCACAAGGCGGAATATCGCGTCACTACGGCGTACGGTCGGACGGAGGATCCGCCTGCTCCTTCCGCACTCCGACGTGAGCGAGCGGTCCCTCGGCAGCCCTTTGAGGCAGCACCACAACGCACCGGAGCCGAAATGCGTTCACCGGTTGGTGCGGTGACCGGAACGATCACCGGGTTGGCGCGCAGGGCGCTATCCAGGCGTGACCACGGAACCTGGCGGCATACCCAACGGTGACCGGGCGGCGGGAGATCAACCGCGGTGGGCGCCACCGTCGCCGGCCCTGCCGCCCACATAATTCGCTCGCCCGTCAGCGGGAATGCCGATGTAATCCGACCATGCGCATCGCCTCAGAAACCGTCGCTGACGGCATCCGCGAACAGCTCTTCACCATCGGAGAGATCCCTGGGGTGCTGTGGACGCCCGCCGAGGGCTCCGGTCCCCGTCCGCTGGTCCTGATCGGGCACGGCGGCGGCCAGCACAAGAAGGGCTGGGAGGTCGTTTCCCGGGCCTTCCCCTACGTCACCTCCTGCGGCTTCGCGGTCGCCGCGATCGACGCTCCGGGTACCGGCGACAGGCCGGAGCACCCGGAGATCCGGCGGCTCGTCGCACTCATCCAGGAACGAGAGGCCGTGGGCGAGTCCTTCCGGTCCTGCCCGGAGTGGCCCGCCCTCAACGAGACCGTGGCAGCGCAGCTCATACCCGACTGGCAGACCACCCTGGACGCGCTCCAGAATCTGGACTCCGTCGGCGACAGCCGGCCCGTTGGGTACTACGGCCTGTCCCAGGCTGGCGAAATGGGCATCCGCCTCGTCGCGGCCGAACCTCGGATCAAAGCCGCCGTCCTCGGCCTCGTCGGAAGCGACTGGCTCATCGACACCGCGGCGCGGATCACGACCCCGGTCGAGTTCGTGCTGCAGTGGGACGATGAAGGTAATCCGCGGGACTCAGTCATGAAGCTGTTCGACGCGCTCGGCTCCACCGAGAAGACCCTGCATGCCAATCCCGGCGGCCACTTTCGAGTCCCGTCCTTCGAGATCGACAGCTCGATCAGCTTCTTCGCCCGGCACCTGGACATCCCCGGCGCCGCTAGCACCTCCTGACACATCGGCGCCACGCCGACGCGCGGTCCGTCGCCAGTGCTCGTTGAAGAGGCGGATCATGTCGTGCACGGTGTCCTCATCGGCCTGTACTACACGCACGACAACCGGGACAGTGTTACCGCCGACGGAGGCCGGCAGGATCATCGCTCGCCGATAGGGAACCGCGCTCATCGTGCCGCGCCGCGCGATGCGTTGCCAGTTTCTGCCCTTCTTGGTCCGTGAACCTGCCGACCTTCACGGGTTGCGTTACCTGGCCGCCCGAGTGCCGACCGGACGTGGTCAGCACCATCCAACTGACAGGAACGCCCTACAGGCCAACCGGCTGATCCTTTCCTGTCACCGCACAAGCTGTCCTGTTCGCTGCGGTACGCCCGCCTGGCGGCAGGTGTGCTGCGTTACGCTGCACCGTCAGACGATATGCGCATCCCATCCCGATGCCCCGCCATCCGGTATGGGAGCCCCGTCCCGATGCACCATCAGCCGGCGCGCTCTTCCGTCACAACTTGCCATCGGGGGTGTGCCTGCGGGCTGTGGCCGTGGAGGCGATGACAAAGGGGCGGGCTCCGGGCGAGGAGATGCGCTCACCCGGAGCCGGAGCCGGAGCCGGAGCCAGAGTTGGGGCCCGGAGCTGGGGCCCGAAGCCGAGGCCCGAAGCCGGAGCTGGGGCCGGAGCCGAGGCCCGAAACCGGAGCTGGGGTCGGAGCCGAGGCCCGAAACCGGAGCTGGGGCCAGGGTTCGGGCCTTAAACCGGCATGCTGTACGTGATTCGGAAGCGGTCCCCCGGGATGACGATGTCGCTGGTCTCAACAGGACGATCGCCGGCCCAGTGGGTGCGTTCGATGTGTAGAACATGAACGCCCGCCGCCAGGTCGAGCGCATCGATCTCCGCGGGACGGGGGACCCGGGTGTGCACGCTCTCGACGATCTCGGTGATCTTCACACCATGGGCGTACATCCTCGCCACCAGGCTGCGCCGTTCCTCCTCGGAGTGCGCGGCGAACTCCATCGGCTCGTAAGAGGTGGCGAGCTGCAGCGGCCGGCCGTCGCCGCGATAGACGTAGCGCGTTCTGCTCAGCGTGGTCGACTCCTTGAGGCGTAGCCGCCTGGCGATGTCGGGTCCCGCTTCGGCTGGCTCGCTATGCCAGTCCCATGTCACGCGCCTTCCCTGCGACTGCAGGTCTGCCGCGAACGGGGCGGGATGATCCAAGAACCGCCATCGATGCAACGAGGTTAGGTCGGGGCGCTCCCTGACGTAATGGCCCGAGCCCACGCGGCCGATGATGAGGCCTTCACCCGCGAGCACGCGTAGGGCGTGACGGGCTGCGGTCTCTCCGACCTGATATTTGCGGGTCAGCTGCGCCCGCGACGGAATGGGCGCGCCGGGGGGAAGGGTACCGTCGGTGATCTGTCGCCGGATGTCTTCGACGACACGCAGGTAGACCGGATCTGAGGTGGCCACTAGTCCATCCCTGGGGGTTCGTGTGAGGCGTTGCCCTATGTTGCCGTATTCGGCAGGTAACCGACCGTCATCGATGACTGCTGGAGCCCCAACTTTGCGATGGCGGAAAATTATCGGAGAAACCCTGTAACGCGGATGTAAGGGACACCGATTCTCCGATAGAGGTCGTCGATGTGTGTACCCCCGAGCACATATCGGCGACCTCTTCCATGCCCGGGGCACCGGTGGCTCTGAGATCGAGCAAGCCTGTGCGCGGTCCGCCGCGGCATCCGACGAGACACCCCTGTGGCAAGAGATGCCACTTCGACTGCCTTGGCACCCTACATCCGCAGATCGGACAGTACGTCACCGTTGGAAAGGCGCATCCGACACGGGCTTGGAGAGGGCGGCTGGGCTGGCGGGGGCAAGGGATCGGGTGGCGTGGTTCTCCGTCTTTGTC